>NZ_DASYHS010000190.1:0-12866 GCF_035998295.1 Arenibaculum sp.
CCGTCCCTGCGCCCGCCCTTCCCTGCGCCCGCGCGGCGTGGCACAAAGGAGCCATGCTCGAACGCCCCAACCATTACGCCGGCAGCAGCCTCGATCGCGTGGCAGCGCGGCGCCGCGACCCCGACTGGATCTCCCGGCAGCTCGCCGACGGCGCGGCGCGGGTCGTGCCGCTCTGGCGCGGCCGCAACCTCGTCGCCGACGCTCCCGACGGCCCGCGCGCGGTGCTCCTCGGCTTGGCGGACGCGCTCGAGGCGGCGCAGGCGGCCGGGCAGGCGGCTTCGGACCTGCTCCTGCTCGGCCTGCGGAACGGCGCGGCCGTCTTCGCCGCCGACCTGTCGGCGGTCGAGGAACCGGAATCCCTGCCCCGTCTCGCCGGTGCCGGCCGCTTCGCGGACCTGCGCGAGTTCGGCCCCGTGATCGACCTCGACGACGCGGCCCTGCTCGCCTATTCGCGCGGGCTGGCGTGGTGGCACCAGCGTCACCGCCATTGCGGCGTCTGCGGCGCCCCGACCGTCAGCGTGGACGCCGGCCATGTGCGGCGCTGCGGCGAGGAGCGCTGCGCAGCCTCGCATTTCCCGCGCACCGACCCCGCGGTGATCATGCTGGTCCATGACGGCGGCGACCGGGCGCTGCTGGGCCGCCACGGCCGCTTCCCGCCCGGCATGTACTCGACGCTGGCCGGCTTCGTCGAGCCCGGCGAGAGCCTGGAGGAGGCGGTCGCCCGCGAGGTCGGGGAGGAGGTCGGCGTCGCCGTCGCCGACGTCCGCTACCATTCCTCCCAGCCCTGGCCGTTCCCGGGCTCGATCATGCTCGGCTTCACCGCGCGCACCGACCATGGCGAGCGCGACCTGCGCGTCGACCCGGAGGAGCTGGAGCACGCCCGCTGGTTCACCCGGGCCGAGCTGCTGGCCGCCCGCGACGACGGCCCGCTGCGCCTGCCGCGCCGCGACTCGATCGCGCGCCGCCTGATCGAGGACTGGCTCTCGGGAAACGGCCAGCAGCCCGGATGGACGACCGCGCCTGGATCCAAGGGCTGAGCTTTTCCTTTGCCCCCGGACCCGGTTCCTCTCAGTGCACGTGCCCCGAGAGCTGCTTCGCCAGGTAGCTCGCCCGCTCGTCGCTGAGGCTCGCGAGGAAGTCGTTGATCTTGAGGTAGCTGCCGTACAGCCCGTCCGCCTTCGACAGCCGGCTCGTCTCCAGCAGGTCGTTGATGCGGCGCGCCTTGAACGGCAGCTGCTCGTCGTCGTCGCGGTTGGCGGTGTCCTCGTGGATCGCCAGCGCCGCGTCGCAGCACGCGGTCAGCAGCACGTCGACCGCGGCGTAGGCGCCGATCTCGATCTCGGTCTTGCGGGCGTATTTGAAGATCCGCTGCTGGCCCAGCTCCTTCTTCGCGACGTGCAGGCAGCGCGCGACGGCGGGATCACCCGTGTCGGTGATCGGCGGCACCGGCACGCCGGCGATGATGTCGGGATAGGCGGCGAGGAAGCTGCGGATCGTGCCCTCGACCAGGATCTCCATCGCCATGCCGCGCAGCTTCCAGATCCGCTGCCGGTCGGCGATGGCACCCAGCTCGCGGTAGCGCTCGACATGGCCGGGCGGCAGGATCGGCAGGATCAGGTCCTCGAAGTCGCGCACCGACAGGATGCCGAGCTCGATCCCGTCCTCGACGTCGATCAGCGCGTAGCAGATGTCGTCGGCCGCCTCCAGCAGGTAGGCCAGCGGGTGCCGGCACCACACCCCGGACGATACCTCGACCAGCCCGGTGCGCCTGCACACCTCGCGGAAGATCGCGGCCTCGGAGCGGAAGACGCTGAACTTGCCGGCCCGGCCCGGCGGGATGTCGGCCGAGCACCAGGGATATTTCAGGAAGGTCGACAGCGTCGCGTATGTCAGGCGCATCCCGCCCTGGCCGGGGTTGTAGCCGAGCTGGGTGATGATGCGGAACCCCTGGGCGTTGCCGTCGAAGGTCTGCAGGTCGGCGCGCTCGGGCGCGGTGACGCCGCGGAAATAGCGCTCGGGCGCCTTGCGGTACCATTCCCGGATCGCGAACTCGCCGGCATGGCCGAAGGGCGGGTTGCCAACGTCGTGGGCGAGGCAGGCCGCCTGCACGATCGCGCCCAGGTCGGAAGGCTGGATGCGCTCCGGCAGCTCGCCGCGCGCCTTCAGCGCCTGGCCCGCCGCCTCGCCGAGGCTGCGCCCGATGCACGAGACCTCCAGCGTGTGGGTCAGCCGGTTGTGGACCGTGTCGCTGGCCGGCATCGGATGCACCTGCGTCTTGCGCTGGAGCACCCGGAACGCGTCGGAGAAGACGAGCCGGTCATAGTCGCGCTGGTATTCGGAGCGGCCGTCCCTGCTTCCGGCCCCGCCCTGGAGCCGGTCGTCGCACAGGAGCCGGTCCCAGGACATGGTCATGGCGTGCCCTCGCGATCGGGATGCGCGCGCACTCTAGACCGGCCGGCCCGGAACGGCAATCGTCGCTCCGCCCTCAGTCGTCGCCCGGCGCGTCCACCCAGTCGCGGCGGACGGGATGGGCGGGATAGACGCCGAGGATGCGGACCTCGCGGGCGAAGAAGTCCAGCTCCTCCAGCGCGAGGCGCAGCGGGCGCTCGTCCGGATGGCCCTCGACGTCGGCGTAGAACTGCGCCGCCGTGAACCGGCCGCCGACCATGTAGCTCTCGAGCTTGGTCATGTTGACGCCGTTGGTCGCGAAGCCGCCCATCGCCTTGTAGAGCGCGGCCGGCACGCTGCGCACGCGGAACACGAAGGTCGTGATCGTCGGCGTGCCCGCCGGCGGCACCTGCGGCTCGCGCGCCATGACCAGGAACCGGGTCGTGTTGTGGTCGGCGTCCTCGATGTTCTCGGCGAGCGAGGTCAGCCCGTAGATGCGCCCCGCCAGTTCCGACGCGATCGCCGCCACCGTGGGGTCGCCGCGCTCCGCGATCTCGGCGGCGGCACCGGCGGTGTCGGCATGCACGACCGCCTTCAGCCCCAGCCGCCGGATCAGGCGCGAGCATTGCGACAGCGCCTGGACGTGGCTGCGCACCACGCGGATCGTCTCCAGCGTCGCTCCCGGCGGCGCCAGCAGGTGGTGGTTCACGCGCTGGAAGTGCTCGCCGATGATGTGCAGGCCGCCGTTCGGCAGCAGGATGTGGTTGTCGGCGACGCGCCCCGCGACCGAGTTCTCGATCGGCAGCATCGCGAGCCGCGCGCCGCCCTCGCGCACCGTCTCGAACACGTCCTCGAAGGAGGCGCAGGGCACCGTCGGCATGTCCGGGAACACCGTCCGGCAGGACAGGTCCGAATAGGCGCCGGGGGAACCCTGGAAGGCGATCGCGTCGGTGTCGGGCATGGCGGGTCGGCTGCGTCTGCGGAAGGGACCGGGCTTCAGGGCGCCAGGATGGCGCGCGCGCGATCGAGGTCGGCCGGAGTATCGACGCCGAGCGGGACCGCGTCAACGACGGCCGCATCCATGCGCATTCCGGCCGCGAGCGCGCGGAGCTGCTCCAGCCGCTCGCGCCGCTCCAGCTCCGACGGCGGCAGCGCCACGAACCGCTCCAGCGCCGCGCGCCGGTAGGCGTAGAGGCCGACATGGTGGTACAGCGGCCCGTCGCCCCAGGGCGCCGTCGCCCGGGTGAAGTAGAGCGCGCGCGCGATCCGCGCGCCCGGTGCGCGCTCCAGCACCGCCTTGACCACGTTGGGGTCCGTGCGCTCCGCCGGGTCGGAGATCTCGACCGCGAGCGTCGCGACGTCGACCCCGGGATCGCCCAGCGGGTCGAGGGCGGCGCGTACCGTCTCCGGCGCGATGGTCGGCAGGTCGCCCTGGACGTTGACGACCGCGTCGTGCCGCCCCTCCGGGTCCAGGCGGCGCAGCGCCTCGAAGATCCGGTCGGAGCCCGAGGGATGGGCCGGGTCGGTCATCACCGCCCGCCCGCCGGCGCGCTCGACCGCGTCCGCGACCTCGGCCTCCGAGCAGGCGACGACGACCGGGCCGAGTGCGGACTCGCTGGCCCGGCGCCAGACATGGACGATCATCGGCACGCCGCCGATGTCGGCCAGCGGCTTGCCCGGCAGGCGCGTCGAGGCCATGCGGGCGGGAACGATGACGACGGGGTTCTGCGGCCTTGCGGGATGATGAGCGGTCATGGCATGAACGGCGTGCGACATTTAGCCCCGTCGGTCAAGCGCCAAAGCGGCTGCGCGGTGCGACATGCCGCCCTATCTTGGGCCGCCGCGGTGACCGACCGGCGCCGCTGGGATGCGCATTGCAGGGACTTTGGGGACGTTCGCATGTCGAGCATGGAGTGGAACAAGATCTTCGCCGCGATTCTGGTGGGCGGCCTGATCGCGATGATGGCCGGCTTCGTCGCCGACGTGCTGGTCGAACCGGAGCAGCTTGAGCAGAACGCCTACGTGATCGACACCGGTGCCACCGAGACCGCGGACGCGGGCGCGCAGGAAGCCCCCGCCGGCCCCGCCCCGATCGGCCCGCTGCTGGTCGCCGCCGACCCCGCCGCGGGCCAGGGCGTCTCGCGCGCCTGCGCGTCGTGCCATACCTTCGAGGAAGGCGGCCCGAACCGGGTCGGCCCGAACCTGTACGGCATCGTCGGCGCCGAGTTCGCCCATGTCGAGGGCTACGCCTACTCCGACGCGATCGCCGGCCGCGAGGGGGCATGGGACTACGAGGCGCTCAACGAGTTCCTCTACGCGCCGCGCGAGTACGCCCCCGGCACCAAGATGACCTATGCCGGCCTCAAGGACGACGAGGACCGCGCGAACCTGATCGCCTGGCTGCGCACCTTGAGCCCGAACGCGCCGCCCCTGCCGCAGTAAGGGGAGCCCGGCAAGGACGCCGGCAGGGACTGAGGATGGACGGGGCGCCTCGAGGGGCGCCCCGTCCCGTTTTCGGCGTTTCGTCCTCCGGTCTCATTTTTGATGTTCCTGGGGTGCGGGGCCGGCGGTAGGATGCGCGCCGCCGATCCGGCCGAACGGACTTCCGAGCCGTCATGACGCTTCCCCATCTGGCGGTCTCCTGCCCCGCCCCGCTGATCGACCTCGCCGGGCGGCTCGCCGACGCGGCCGGCGCGGTCGTGCGGCGCCACTTCCGGACCCCGCTCGCGGTCGACGACAAGCCGGACATGTCGCCCGTGACGATCGCCGACCGGGAGGCGGAGGCGGCCGTGCGCGCGCTGCTCGCCGAGGAGCAGCCCGGCCACGGCATCGTCGGCGAGGAGCACGGCGCCACCAACGCCGACGCCGAATACGTCTGGGTGATCGACCCCATCGACGGGACCAAGGCCTTCATCACCGGCCGCCCGCTGTTCGGGACGCTGATCGCGCTGCTGCATCGCGGCCGGCCGGTGCTGGGGCTGATCGACCAGCCCGTGATCGGCGACCGCTGGACGGGCGCTCTGGGCCGGCCGACGCTGCTGAACGGCGCGGTCGCCCTGACGCGGCCCTGCCCCGGCCTCGCCCCCGCCGTCCTCAGCACGACGTCGCCGGACCTGTTCGGCGACGATTTCGGGCGTTTCCGCCGGCTTGCGGACGCGGTCAAGCTGACCACCTATGGCGGCGACTGCTACGGCTACGGCCTGCTCGCGGCCGGCTTCATCGACATCGTCGCCGAGGTCGGCCTGAAGCTGCACGACTTCGCCGCCCTGGTCCCCATCGTCGAGGGGGCGGGCGGCGTCATCACCGACTGGTCCGGGCGCGGCCTGCACGCCGGGTCGGACGGACGGGTGCTCGCGGCCGGCGACCCGAGGGCGCATGCCGAGGCGCTCGCCCGCCTCGCCGCTACCTGACCGGCCCCGAACAGGCCAACCCCGAACGGACCGGCCGCCGAACCCTCCATCCAGGATGTCCTCCATGCGCATTGCTGCTCCCGCGGAAACGGCCTACGAGACGGCCCCCCAGGACGCCCGCGACCTGATCGACCAGATGGTCGAGACGCTGAACGCCGTGCCGGAATGGCCGGCCCGCTCCGCCCTGCTGCTGGAGATGATCGACGCCCTCGACATCGCCATGACCGCCGACGGGATCGAGGACGACGAAGACGAGGGTGAAGAGGACGAGGACGGGGACGAAGCCGGGTACGCGGACGACGACTTCGCGGAGATGATGACCTTCTATGTCGGCGCCGTGCTCGAGCGGCTCGGCGAGGCCGAGATGCACGAGCCCGAACAGGCGGCCTTCTACATGCTGTCCTGCCACCCCGAGCATCTCGACGCCGCCCAGGGCTGGCTGGGCACGCCCGGCAACGCCGAGGCGTTCGAGAGCTTCGTCGACGCCAATCCCGACTATGCGGCCGTCCTCGACATGATCGAGGACCTCTATCTCGACCCCGACGAGATCGACGAGTGACCGGGGGCGAGTGACTGGGGGCGAGTGACTGGGGATGGCCGCCGCGGCCCTCGACGCCCCGGAATTCGCCGGGCCCCGGAACCCGCCAAGCCTCGAAATTCGTTGACGGATCGTCGGCGAGGTGCCATTTGCCCGCCGTTTGCCATAATCCGGTCCTAGGGAAGGACCGTTCGTGGCGGGAATTGCGGCGTGCGGGTGATCCCCACCCCGCCCGGAAGGCATTCCGGCACCGACCCGGGCAAGATCGAGACGGAGCGAGGCTTTCATGAGACGTTTTCTGGCCGCCGTCACCCTCCTCGGCCTCGCGGCGTTCGGCACGCTGCCCGGCGCCGCCGCGCAGGACCCGGCCACCCAGAACCCGGCCGCCCAAAATCCTGCCACCCAGAATCCTGCCGCCCAGAATCCTCCCGAAGTGACCGAGACCTGGGCGGTCGCGGAGTTCGGCGAGCCGCTCTACGGCCCCGACATGCCCCACTGGCCCTACGCGAACCCGAACGCGCCCAAGGGCGGCTCGGTGAAGCTCGGCGTCCAGGGCGGGTTCGACAGCCTGAACACCTACATCCTGCGCGGCTCCTGGCCCGCCGGCATCGGCGTCATCAACGACAGCCTGATGACCGGCTCGGGGGACGAGCTCTCCAGCGCCTACGGCCTGGTCGCCGAGAGCGTCTCCTATCCCGAGGACAGGAGCTGGGCGGAGTTCAAGCTGCGGCCCGAGGCGCGCTGGCACGACGGCGAGCCGGTCACCGCCGGCGACTTCAAATACGCCTTCGACGTGATCCGGGAGCACGGCCGCCCGTTTCTGCGGAGCTTCTATGAGGACGTCGCGGGCGCGGAGGTCGTCGACGACCACCGCATCCGCTTCACCTTCAAGACCAAGGGCAGCATGAAGCCGCTGATGGCGGTGGCCGGCCTGTCGCCGCTGCCGCGCCACTGGTGGTCCCAGCCCGGCCGCGACATCACGCGCACGACGCTGGAGCCGATCCTCGGCAACGGGCCCTACCGGATCAAGTCGATCGATCCCGGCCGCTCGATCACCTACGAGCTGGTCGACGACTACTGGGCCAAGGACCTGAACGTCGCCCGCGGGCTCAACAACATCCGCGAGATCACGTACGAGTACTACCTCGACGACACGGTCCTGTTCGAGGCGTTCATGGGCGGGCAAGTCGATTTCCGCGACGAGAACCGGGCCCAGCGCTGGGCCAACAGCTACAACCGGCCCGAGGTCGACGACGGGCGCATCGTCAAGCGCGTCCTGCCCGACAACATGCCGAGCGGCGCGCGCGGGATCATGATCAACACCCGCCGGGACCGCTTCAAGGACGTGCGGGTGCGCGAGGCGCTGGCGCATCTCTACGATTTCGAGTGGATGCAGAAGAACATCCTCTACGGCCAGTACAAGCGCGCCGAGAGCTGGTTCCCGAACTCCGAGTTCGGCGCCACCGGCAAGCCGACCCAGGCCGAGCAGCGCATCCTCGACAAGTACAAGGACCGCGTGCGCCCCGAGGTGCTGAACGAGGCGTTCGAGGCGCCGACGACGGACGCCAGCGGCAACATCCGCGACAACCAGCGCATCGCGCTGCGCCTGTTCAAGGAGGCCGGCTGGGAGCTGAAGAACGGAAAGCTGGTCGACGCCCAGGGCCGCCAGTTCCAACTCGAGCTCCTGCTCAACGGCCCGATCTCCCAGCGCCTGATGGAGGTCTACGCGCGCAACCTGACCCGTTCCGGCATCGACGCCTCGGTGCGCATCGTCGACAGCGCGCAGTACCAAGTCCGCATGGACGAGTTCGACTACGACATGTCGCCGGTCGCCTTCAACTTCTTCCCGCCCCCCGGCCCGGAGCAGCGCAGCTATTTCGGCTCGGCCGCCGCGGATACCGACGGCACCGGCAACTATTCCGGCATCAAGGACCCCGTCGTCGACGCCCTGATCGAGGAGCTGGTCGTGGCCGAGGACATCGACACGCTGGCCGCGATCAACCGCTCGCTCGACCGCATCCTGCTGTGGGGCTGGTACATGGTCCCGCAGTACTACAACGACGAATACCGGCTGGCCTACTGGAACAAGTTCGGCCATCCCGAGAGGATGCCGAAATACGGCGTCGGCTTCCCGACCACGTGGTGGATCGACCCCAAGAAGGCCGGGTCCTGACACGGCACCGGCCCTGAGCAGCACTGGAATCCGCGATGCTCGCCTATATCGTCCGCCGCCTGCTCCTGATCATCCCGACCCTGCTCGGGATCATGGTCATCAACTTCCTGATCGTCCAGGCCGCCCCCGGCGGCCCGATCGAGCAGGTGATCGCCCAGCTCGAGGGCACCGCCGTCGACGCGACGGCGCGCATCGGCGGCTCGTCGGGCGGCGACCTGCAAAGCCAGGCCCCGTCGGCTGGCGGCGGCGACGCTGCCAGCCGCTACCGCGGCGCCCAGGGCCTCCCCCCGGAGTTCATCGAGCAGCTCGAGCGCGAGTTCGGCTTCGACAAGCCGCTGCACGAGCGCTTCCTGCTGATGATCGGCAACTATCTCGCCTTCGACTTCGGCACCAGCTACTTCCGCGACACGCGCGTCATCGACCTCGTGATCGACAAGCTGCCGGTGTCGATCTCGCTCGGCCTGTGGACGACGCTGATAACCTATCTGGTCTCGATCCCGCTCGGCATCCGCAAGGCCGTGCGCGACGGCTCGCGCTTCGACGTCTGGTCGAGCGCCGTCGTGATCGTCGGCTACGCGATCCCGAGCTTCCTGTTCGCGGTGCTGCTGATCGTCATGTTCGCGGGCGGGCGCTACTTCGACTTGTTCCCGCTGCGCGGCCTCTTCAGCGACAACTGGGCCGACCTGCCCTGGTGGCGCCAGGTCCTCGACTATTTCTGGCACCTGGCGCTGCCGGTCGCGGCGATGGTCGTCGGCGGCTTCGCCGGGCTGACCATGCTGACCAAGAACAGCTTCATAGAAGAGATCAACAAGCAGTACGTGACCACCGCGCGCGCCAAGGGGCTGGGCGAGGGGCGGGTGCTGTACGGCCACGTGTTCCGCAACGCGATGCTGATCGTGGTCGCCGGCTTCCCCGGCGCCTTCGTCGGCATCCTGTTCACGGGCGCGCTGCTGATCGAGGTGATCTTCTCGCTCGACGGGCTCGGGCTGCTGGGCTTCGAGGCGGCGATCAACCGCGACTATCCCGTGATGTTCGGCACCCTCTACTTCTTCACGCTGTTGGGTTTGATCATGAATCTCGTCGGCGACCTCACCTACGTGGCGGTCGACCCCCGCATCGACTTCGAGGCGAGGCGGACATGAGCGGACGCTTTCTCGGGATGCGCGTGACGCCGCTGACGCAGCGGCGGATCGCGAACTTCAAGGCCAACCGGCGCGGCTGGTGGTCGCTCTGGATCTTCCTGGTCCTGTTCGTGCTGTCCCTGTTCGCGGAGTTCATCGCGAACGACCGGCCGCTGCTGGTGCGCTACGAGGACGAATTCTACTACCCGATCTTCCAGACCTATCCCGAGACGACGTTCGGCGGCGAGTTCGAGATGGCGGCCGACTACCGCGATCCCTTCGTCGCCGAGCTGATCGACGAGAAGGGCTGGATGGTCTGGCCGCCGATCCCCTACAGCTACCGGACCATCAACTACGACCTGCCGGTGCCGGCCCCGGCCCCGCCCTCGGCGGAGAACTGGCTCGGCACCGACGACCAGGGCCGCGACGTGGTGGCGCGGCTGATCTACGGCTTCCGCATCTCGGTGCTGTTCGGGCTGACCCTGACCCTGCTCAGCTCGGTGATCGGCGTCGCGGCCGGCGCGGTGCAGGGCTATTTCGGCGGCTGGACCGACCTGCTGTTCCAGCGCTTCATCGAGATCTGGTCGGGCATGCCGACGCTCTACCTGCTGATCATCCTGGCCAGCGTGGTCGAGCCGAACTTCTGGTGGCTGCTGATCCTGCTGCTGCTGTTCTCCTGGATGTCGCTGGTCGGCGTGGTGCGGGCGGAGTTCCTGCGCGCGCGCAACTTCGACTACGTGCGCGCCGCCCGCGCGCTCGGCGCCGGCAACGTCTCGATCATGGTCAAGCACGTGCTCCCCAACGCGATGGTGGCGACGCTGACCCTCCTGCCCTTCATCCTGAACGGCTCGATCACGACGCTGACGGCGCTCGACTTCCTGGGCTTCGGCCTGCCGCCGGGCTCGCCGTCGCTGGGCGAGCTGCTGGCCCAGGGCAAGGCCAACCTGCAGGCGCCGTGGCTGGGCCTGACCGCGTTCTTCGTGCTGGCGATCATGCTGAGCCTGCTGATCTTCATCGGCGAGGCCGTGCGCGACGCCTTCGATCCGCGCAAGAACATCATGCACCTGCCGCAGGCCAAGGCGGTGCAGGTGAAGAAGGAAGTCTCCACGGTTCCCGGAAGCAAGGCGGCCGAGTGAGATGCGGAGTGAGATGACGATGGACAGCCAAGAAGCTTCCCGGCGCGAGGCCCCCCTGCTCGAAGTGCGCGGCCTGGAGGTCGAGTTCAGGAGCGCCGGCGGCGCGGTCCCGGCCGTGCGCGGCGTCTCCTTCCACATCGAGAAGGGCGAGACGCTGGCCCTCGTCGGCGAGTCCGGCTCGGGCAAGTCGGTCACGGCGCTCTCGATCCTCCAGCTCCTGCCCTATCCGATGGCCCGCCATCCCGCCGGCAGCGTGCGCCTGCTCGGCCGCGAGATGATGGGCGCCGACGAGAAGACGCTGCGCTCCGTGCGCGGCGACCGCGTCGCGATGGTCTTCCAGGAGCCGATGACCTCGCTCAACCCGCTGCACACCATCGAGAAGCAGGTCAACGAGACGCTGTTCCTGCACAAGGCGCTGACCCGCCCGGCCGCGCGGCGGCGCACGCTGGAGCTGCTGCGCCTGGTCGGCCTGCCCGATCCGGAGAAGCGCCTGAACGCCTACCCGCACGAGCTGTCGGGCGGCCAGCGCCAGCGCGTCATGATCGCGATGGCGCTCGCGAACGAGCCGGACCTGCTGATCGCGGACGAGCCGACGACCGCGCTCGACGTCACGATCCAGGCGCAGATCCTGGAGCTGCTGAAGGACCTGCAGCGCCGCTTCGGCATGGCGCTGCTGCTGATCACCCACGACCTCGGCATCGTGCGCAAGATGGCCGACCGGGTCTGCGTCATGAACCAGGGCGAGATCGTCGAGCAGTCGGACGCGGCCGGGCTGTTCGCGAACCCGCGCCATCCCTATACCCGGCGCCTGCTGGAGGCCGAGCCGAAGGGCAACCCCGCCCCCCCGCCCGAGCACGCGCCCGAGGTGATGGCCGCCGACGACGTCAAGGTGTGGTTCCCGATCAAGAAGGGCCTGCTGCGCCGGACCGTCGACCACATCAAGGCGGTCGACGGCATCTCGGTCGAGGTGAAGGCCGGGCACACGGTCGGCGTGGTCGGCGAATCGGGCTCGGGCAAGACGACGCTGGGCCTGGCACTCCTGCGCCTGCAGTCCAGCCGCGGCGCGATCCGCTTCGACGGCAAGGACATCCAGGGCTGGCAGGCGTCGCGCATGCGCCCGCTGCGGCGCGAGATGCAGGTCGTCTTCCAGGACCCCTACGGCTCGCTCAGCCCGCGCATGTCGGTCGGCCAGATCATCGAGGAGGGGCTGAGGATCCACGGCATCGGCTCCCCGGCCGAGCGGGACGCGATGATCGCGCGCTCGCTGGAGGAGGTCGGCCTGCCGCCCGAGAGCCGCAACCGCTACCCGCACGAGTTCTCGGGCGGCCAGCGCCAGCGCATCGCGATCGCGCGCGCGATGGTGCTGAAGCCGCGCTTCGTCGTCCTGGACGAGCCGACCTCGGCGCTCGACATGTCGGTCCAGGCGCAGATCGTCGACCTGCTGCGCGACCTGCAGGTGCGCCACAACCTCGCCTACCTGTTCATCAGCCACGACCTGAAGGTCGTCCGCGCGCTCAGCAACGACGTGATCGTGATGAAGGACGGCCGCGTCGTCGAGAGCGGTCCGACCCGCCAGATCTTCGAGGCCCCGCGCCAGCCCTATACCCGGGCCCTGATCGCCGCCGCCTTCAACCTGGAAGCCGTCGACGCCGACGCGGTGGCGTCCTGAGCGGCCCCGTCCGGCCGGGCGTTCCGCCCGGCCTCCTGCTGCCCCCTGACGTCCGCCGCCGAGGAGCCGGAACCCCCGGCCCTCGGCCGCCCCGGCTGAGAAGTCGCGACCGCCTCGCCGGCGGGTCTGCGCGCGCGCCCCCACGAGCCCCGCGAAACGGCGCTTTCACGAAGCATATTGCACGCCACCGAACCTCGACGTATGCTTTGAACGTAGTTACGGAAGCTATTCCGTAATTACGGAATAAAGATAGGCCGGCCGGGGAGGCATCGCGATGAAGCGCGACGGGGAGCGCGACGGGGAGAACGGCGAAGCGGGACGCGAGCGGCGAAGCCGGGTCAGCGGTATCGACCGGGCGTTCCAGATCCTCGACGACCTGATGGAACGCGGGACGCCGGCCACCGCCTACGACATCGCCAGGAGCATCGGCG
>NZ_DASYHS010000212.1:0-6887 GCF_035998295.1 Arenibaculum sp.
AGGCGCCATGAAAGTCTTCATCGTCCACGCTCATCCAGAGCCACGCAGCTTCAACGGGGCCCTGACCGAGACGGCCCGGTCCAGCCTTGCCGGCGCCGGCCACGAGGTCGTGGTCTCCGACCTCTACGCCATGGGCTGGCAGGCCCGCTCGGACCGGTCGAACTTCACCAGCGTCGCCGATCCCGCCTATTACAAGCAGCAGGTGGAGGAGGCACGGGCCGCCGAGCTGTCCGCCTTCGCGGCCGACATCCGGCAGGAGCAGGAGAAGCTGTTCGCCTGCGACGCCTTAGTCCTTCAGTTCCCGCTGTGGTGGTTCTCCATGCCGGCCCTGCTCAAGGGCTGGGTCGACCGCGTCTTCGCGGTGGGGGCGGTCTACGGCGGCGGCATGTGGTACGACCGCGGCAGGTTCGCCGGAAAGCGGGCCATGGTCTCGGTGACCGTAGGGGGCCCGGCCTCGATGTACGGGCCGGACGGCCTCAACGGCGACATCGACATGCTGCTCTATCCGATCCAGCACGGCATGCTGCGCTTCGCCGGCTTCGACGTGCTGCCGCCGTTCATCGCCTGGGAGCCGGCCCGCGTCTCCCTGCAGGAGCGGCGGGCCTATCTCGCGGCCTACGAGGAGCGCCTGCGGACGGTCCAGACGACCGAGCCGCTCCGCTTCCCCCATCTGGACGAGTACGACCCGGTGTCGTTCCGCCTGCGCGAAGCCGTCGCCGCCGCGGGAAGCGGGACGTGAGCCTTCAGGCGCACTCGGCCAGGTCGGTGATCCGCACGCGGTCGAGCAGGTCGACCCGGTTGCCCTCGATCAGGCGGATCAGACGGTCGGCCTTCAGCTTGGAGATGGTCCGCGACACGGTCTCGATGGTCAGGCCCAGATAGTCGGCGATGTCGGCGCGGCTCATCGGCAGGTGGACGCGGGTGCCGTCGCCATGCGTGCGCTCGCGCCGCCGCGACAGCGCTATCAGGAAGGAGCAGATCTTCTCCCGGGCGTTCTTGCGCCCGAGCAGCAGCATCTGCTCCTGCGCGGCCACCAGCTCCCGGGCGGTGACGAGCATCAGGCGCCGGCGCAACGCCGCGTCCTCCTCCATCAGGGCCTCCAGCCGCGCGCGGGGAAGGCGCCGGACGGTCGCGGCGGTCACGGCTTCCGCGGTGTAGAGGTGGCTGTCGCCCGACGCGAGCCCCATGAAGTCGCCGGCCTGCACGAAGCCGACGATCTGGCGGCGGCCGTCGGGCAGGAGCTTGCACAGGCGGATCACGCCGTCGGCGACGACGTAGACGGCGTCGGCCCGGTCCCCCTGGTGGAAGACGGCCCGGTCGCGTGCCACGGAGACCGTCTGCGAGAGAGCATCGATCGGGTCCGCTTCCGGACGCAGGCGTGCCGGCGCGCCGCCCGGGAGCTGGAGGATCGTGGCGGTCCCGCGCGCCGGTCCCGGGCGGGAAGGCGTGGCGAAAGCGGGACGATGCACGGGAGCGGCCTGGGGGGTTGCGAGCTGGGCGGCCATTGTCTGTTCTCCGGGTCCTGACTGCGTCGCGTCGGCGGCGTCTGGTGGGGTCAAGCTACGGAAAGCAGACGGTTCTGTTCAGTTCGGTATTGTACGTAAGGGACTCTACGTACCGGGCCGCGCGGCGGGGGGCGGCAGCAGGCTGCTGATGGCGGCGATCAGCGTCTCCTCCTCGAACGGCTTCTCGAGGAAGGCGACGACGCCGGCCCCCCTCGCGCGGGCCACGGTCGCGGGATCGCCCCGGCCGCTGATCATGATGACCGGCATGCCGCGCAGGCGGGGGCCGTAGCGCTCGAGGAATTCCAGGCCGCCCATCACGGGAAGATGCAGGTCGAGAAGCAGGCAGCCCGAGCCGGACCCGTCATAGGTGTCGATGAAGTCGTTGCACGACGCGTAGTCGCGGACGTCGAGACTGAAGGATTCGAGCAGGGTCTTCAGCGAATCCCGGACGGGCTCGTCGTCATCGACGATGTAGACCCGGCCATTGCCCCCATCCGCCACGGCAGCCTCCCGGCCCGCCCGGCGGACCGCGTCTGGTTCCTCATTGCGGCAGGATAGAACCCGTGGCGGGGCCGTCGTAATACGTGTTTCCCCGTACGGTCCGGCATTTGATCCAGGTCAGCCGCCGCGCATCCGGCGGGTCAATCGCCCTTGGGGACGACCCCCGCCTCCAGCGCCATCCTGACCAGCCGGGGCAGGCTCTCGGCCCGCATCTTGTCCATGACCCGCGCACGGTGGATCTCGACCGTCCGCGGGCTGATGGACAGGTGGTGGGCGATCACCTTGTTGGGCCGGCCGGCGACCAAGCCTTCGAGCACGTCGCGCTCGCGCGGGGTCAGGGTGGCCAAGCGGTTCAGCACCTCCGGCGGGCAGGACCGCCCGCGCTGGCGTTCCGCCCTGTCGAGCGCCGTCCGCACGGCGGTCAGGATGATCTCCTCGTCGAAGGGCTTCTGCACGAAGTCCACGGCGCCGGCCTTCATCGCCTGGACCGCCAGCGGCACGTCGCCGTGCCCGGTGATGACGATGACCGGCAGGGCGGAGCCGGTCTCGGCGAGGTGGAGCTGGACCTCGAGGCCCGACATTCCGGGCATGCGGACGTCGACCAGCAGGCAACCGGGGCGGCCGGGGGCGTCGGAGGAGAGGAAGTCGGCGGGCGAGCCGAAGTCCTCGACCCGGAAGCCGGACGTCTCCAGCAGGACCCGGATGGAATCGCGCACGGCCTCGTCGTCGTCGACGACGAACACGGTCGGGTCAGCGGACATCGTCGGCCTCGTACGCCGTGGGGACGGTGAAGCGGAAGATCGTGCCGCCGGCGGGGTCGGCCTCGGGCCAGAGCCGGCCGCCATGGGCATCGACGATGGAGCGGCAGATCGACAGGCCGAGGCCCATCCCCTTCTCCTTCGTCGTCACGAAGGGCTGGAAGAGCTGCTTCATCACCTCGGGCGCGACGCCGGGGCCGGTGTCGCCGACCGACACCACCGCCAAGCCGTCCTCGGCGGGGGCCGGCGCGGTGACGATCGTCAGCTCGCGGCGGGGGCAGCCGGCCATCGCCTCGGTCGCGTTGCGGATCAGGTTGAGAACGACCTGCTGGATCTGGATCTTGTCGACCGAGACCGGCAGGTCCTCGGGATGCAGCTCCAGGCTGACCCGGACCCCGCTCTCCTTGGCGCCGACCAGGGCCAGGGCCGACGCCTCCTCGACGAGCTTGTTCAGGTTCTCGACCGTGCGGTCGGTGTGCCCCTTCTCGATGAAGTTCCGCAGGCGGCGGATGATCTGCCCGGCGCGGCTCGCCTGGGTGACCGCCTTCTCCATCGTCTCGACGACCTTGTCGGTGTCGGGAACG
Organism: Arenibaculum sp.; assembly: GCF_035998295.1. Classification (NCBI taxonomy): domain Bacteria; kingdom Pseudomonadati; phylum Pseudomonadota; class Alphaproteobacteria; order Rhodospirillales; family Azospirillaceae; genus Arenibaculum; species Arenibaculum sp. Next base: position 3,349 of record NZ_DASYHS010000212.1, read on the forward strand.
CCGGCCGCTTCCAGCAGGCGGCGGCTCGCCCTCACGTAGTTGATGACGGCGGTCAGCGGCTGGTTCAGCTCATGGGCGAGGGAGGACGCCATCTGGCCCATGGCGCTGACCCTGCCGACATGCAGCAGTTCCGCCTGCAGTTCCTGCAGGCGCTTCTCGGTCGCCTGGCGCTCGGTCAGGTCCCGGACGAAGCCGGTGAACAGCCGCCGTCCGCCGAGATTGACCTCGCCCACCGCCAGTTCCATCGGGAAGGTCGAGGCATCGGAGCGCCGCCCCGACACGATGCGGCCGATGCCGATGATCCGGCGTTCGCCCGTCGTGAGGTAATGGGCCATGTAGCGGTCGTGCTGCTCGCGGTAGGGCGAGGGCATCAGCAGGCTGACATTGCTGCCGACGACCTCCGCGGACCGGTAGCCGAACAGCCGCTCGGCGGCCGGGCTGAAGCTCTCGATGACGCCCCGCTCGTCGATCACGATGATCGCGTCGGGCACGGTTTCCAGGATCGAGCGCAGGCGCGCCTCCCGCTCCCGCAGCGCGGCCTCGACCGACTTGCGCTCGCCAATGTCGCGCATGATGCCGATGAAGACGCGCGTGCCGTCCTGGCGCGCCTCGCCGACCGACAGCTCCAGCGGGAACACGGAGCCGTCGCGGCGCAGCCCCTCGACCTCCCGGCCGATGCCGATGATCCGGCGCTCGCCCGTGTGCAGGTAGCGCGAGAGATAGCCGTCGTGCTCCTCCCGGTAGGGAGGCGGCATCAGCATCTTGACGTTCCGTCCCTCCACCTCGTCGGCCCGCCAGCCGAACATACGCTCGCAGGCGGGATTGAAGGTCAGGACCGTGCCCACCGCGTCCATCACGACGATGCCGTCGGGCGCCGTGTCGATCACCGCCCGCAGCCGGGACCCCGCCGATCCGCTCCCGTCCCCGAGGTCGTTGCCGTAGTCCATCCGCCGGTCGTCCGTGCGCTTGAATCCGGTGCCACGTTAGCGGCGAACCGCACGGCATGTCACCCGTCTCGGCGTCGCGGCCCCCCGTCCGGCACCTCCATCCGTCTTCAGCGCGGTCTTCCGCCCGCGGTGCCGACGGGTTAGGCTTGCCTGCCGTTACCCGAGAGCAGGATCGCAGACGCATGGCTGAGCACGCCGACCGGATCACGCGTGGCCGCAGCACCGGCGGAACCGGCCGCCGGGCTCCGCCTCGTCCGAAGGGGCGGCAGGTCGAGCCGGCAGCGCTGGAGGAGGTCCGAGCACTGCTCGGCGCCGCGCCGCGCTCGCGCGACTTCCTGCTCGACCACCTGCACCGTCTGCAGGACCGCTTCGGTCATCTGAGCGCGCGGCATCTCGCCGCACTCGCCCATGAGCTGCGCCTCGCCCAGGCCGAGGTGTTCGAGGTGGCCAGCTTCTACGCCCATTTCGACCTCGTGATGGAAGGCGAGGCCCCGCCGCCGCCGCTGACGGTCCGGATCTGCGACGGGATCTCGTGCGAGCTCGCGGGTGCGGGCACCCTCGCCGAGGCGGTCGGGGCGGCCGTTCCCTCCGGCGTACGCGTCCTGCGCGCCCCGTGCATGGGGGCCTGCGACCGGGCGCCGGCCGCCGCCGTCGGCCACCGGAGCATCGCGCCCGCGACGCCGGACATGGTCGCGGCGGCGCTTTCGGGCGCGCCGGAGGATGCCGTCCCGCCGTCGTCCCTGCTCGCGGCCTATCGTGCGGCGGGCGGCTACCGCCTGCTCGAGGACTGCCTCCAGGGCCGGCGGACCGCGGAGGACGTGATCGCCATCCTGGAGGACGGGGCGTTGCGCGGCATGGGCGGGGCCGGCTTTCCGACCGGGCGCAAATGGCATTTCGTGCGCTCCGGCCCGGCGCCGCGGATGATGGCGGTGAACGCGGACGAGGGCGAGCCGGGCACGTTCAAGGACCGGCATTTCCTCCTGACCGACCCCCACCGGGTACTGGAGGGCATGCTCGTCGCCGCCTGGGCCGTCGGCGCCGGGCAGGTGGTCTTCTACCTGCGCGACGAATACCCGGACTGCCGTGCGGTGCTGGAAAGGGAGCTGGCGGCCGTCGAGGCGGCCGGGTTGTCGCGGCACGCCTCGGTCCGGCTCGTGCGCGGGGCCGGCGCCTATATCTGCGGCGAGGAATCCGCGATGCTGGAAAGCATCGAGGGCCGGCGGCCGCTGCCGCGCCACAAGCCGCCGTTCCCGGCCCAGTCGGGCCTGTTCGGCAGGCCGACGCTGATCAACAACGTCGAGACGCTGTACTGGGTCCGCGACGTCGTCGAGCGCGGCCCGTCCTGGTGGGCGGCCCAGGGCCGCAACGGCGCCAAGGGACTGCGGGCCTATTCCGTCTCGGGCCGGGTCCGTGAGCCGGGCGTCAAGATCGTCCCGGCCGGGACCACGCTGAACGAGCTGGTCGCCGAGCATTGCGGCGGGATGGCGCAGGGGCATCGCCTCAAGGCCTATCTGCCCGGCGGGGCGTCGGGCGGGCTGCTGCCGGCCTCGATGGCCGACCTGCCGCTGGACTTCGGCGTCCTGGAGCCGCATGGCTGCTTCGTCGGTTCGGGGGCGGTGGTCGTGCTGTCGGACCGCGACGATCTCCGGCAGGTCGCGCTGAACCTGCTGCGCTTCTTCGCCGACGAGAGCTGCGGGCAGTGCACTCCCTGCCGGGTCGGCACGGAGAAGGCCGTGACGCTGATCGAGAAGGCCCCCGGCGAGCATGCGCTGCTCGAAGACCTGGCGCGCGTCATGACCGACGCGTCGATCTGCGGCCTGGGACAGGCCGCGATGAACCCGGTGCGGGCGATCCTGCGCCACTTCCCGGAGGCACTGTCATGAGCAAGGTGTGGTTCCAGCTCGACGGCGCCGAGGCCGAGGCGGCGGAGGGCGAGACGATCTGGCAGGTCGCGCGCCGGCGCGGCGTCGAGATCCCGCATCTCTGCCATTCCGCCGAGCCCGACTACCGGCCCGACGGCAACTGCCGGGCCTGCATGGTCGAGATCGAGGGCGAGCGGGCGCTCGCCGCCTCCTGCATACGCCGGCCGACCCCGGGCATGCGCGTCGTCACCGCGAGCGAGCGCGCCCGCACGGCGCGCCGCCTGGTGTTCGAGCTGCTGCAGGCCGATCAGCCCGACGCGGCGGCGTCTCCCGATCCCGGCTCGCGGTTCCGCCGATGGGCCGACCAGGTCGGGGTGACGGACAGCCGTTTTCCGCCGCGCGCCGCGCGGCCGGAGCCGGACCGCAGCCATCCCGCGATGAGCGTGCGCCTCGACGCCTGCATCCATTGCACGCTGTGCGTCCGGGCCTGCCGCGAGGTCCAGGTCAACGACGTGATCGGCATGGCCGGGCGCGGTGCGGCGGAGCGGATCGTCTTCGACATGGGCGACCCGATGGGCGCAAGCACCTGCGTCGCCTGCGGCGAATGCGTGCAGGCCTGCCCGACCGGCGCACTGATGCCGGCGAGCCTGGTGGACGCGGCGGGCGCGATGGCCGCGCCCCCGGAGCGCGAGGTCGACAGCGTCTGCCCCTATTGCGGCGTCGGCTGCCA
>NZ_DASYHS010000021.1:0-22052 GCF_035998295.1 Arenibaculum sp.
ACGTCCGCCGGGCCTGCCGCCGAGAACGGCGGCTCCAGGCGGGCTCCCGTCGCGGGATCGACGGCACGGAAGGTCTCCCCCGTGCTCCGGTCCTCGTTTCCCATGAGGATCTCGCCCGTGATGTCCATGCCTCTTCCTTCCGTGTCGTTCCGGCTCCGGCGGGATTACGCTTCGCGGGCCACGGCCGCGACCGCGTCCCTCATCGCCTCGATGGTCGTGTCGATGACCTGGTCGTCATGCTCGGTCGACAGGAACCAGGCCCCGCGCTCCAGCGCGCGGACCCCCCGTTCCAGGAGGGCCGTCGTCAGGCGGACATACCGGGCGCGGTCGATCGCGAGAGTGTCGCGGTAGTTGACCGGCGGCTTCTCCAGGCCCAGTCCGACGTGGAAGATCTGGGGAAACCCCGTGACCGTGGCGGTCATCCCGGCGTCCCGGAACGCCGCCTCGAATCCCGCCATCAGGCGGCGGCCCCGCGCTTCCATGGCCTCGTGGACCTGGGGCGCGGAGAGCCGCTTCAAGGTGGCGACCGTGGCCGCCATGGCGACGGGCTGGGCGTTGTAGGTGCCGCCATGCACGACCCCGCCGGTGGCGAGCCTGTCCATGACGTCGCCGCGCCCGGCCACGGCCGCGACCGGGAAGCCGTTGGCGATCGCCTTGGCGAACACGGCGAGGTCCGGGACGACCCCGAGCCGTTCCTGCGCGCCGCCCGGAGCGACGCGGAAGCCGGTGATGACCTCGTCGAAGACCAGTATCGTCCCGGTCCTGGTGCATGCCTCCCGGACGGCCTCGAGATATCCCGGCAGCGGCAGGATCGCGCCGCTGTTGAACATCGCGGCCTCCATGATCACCGCGGCGACGTCGCCGCGCGCGATGCGGTCCACCACCTGCCCGGGCCGGTTCCAGGAAAGCACCTCGACGTCGCGGCCCGCTCCCGGGTCCTGCCCGGCGCTTCCCGGACAGGATGCGGGATGGTCCTCGGGGCCCATCGCCGCGGGGGGCGGGGCTACGCTCCACAGGACGCTGTCGAGCCAGCCGTGGTAATGCCCCTCGAACTTGAGGACGCGGCCCCGCCCGGTCGCCGCCCGCGCAAGGCGCAGCGCCAGCTGCACGGCCTCCGAGCCCGAGGATGCGAAGCGTACCCGCTCCGCGCACGGCACCAGCTCGCAGACCAGGCGCGCGGCCTCGAACTCCAGCTCGCTCTGCCCGCCGTAGAGCAGCCCCTGGTCCAACTGCCGCCTGGCCGCGTCGATGACGTCCGCGGGCGTGTGGCCCAGGATCATCGGGCCCAGGCCCATGTAGTAGTCGATCAGCCGGTTGCCGTCGAGGTCGTGGAGATGGACCCCCTCGGCCTTCCGGAACACCAGCGGCGTCGGCGACACGCCGAAACGGAAATGGCTGCTGACGCCGCCGGGCATCCGCCCGGCGGCGGCGTGGATGCGCGCCTTCGAGCGCTCGAACGAACAGGGTTTCATCGTCGTCCCTTAATTATCGGCCAGATCCGCCGGCCCGGGATGCCGCCTTTTCCGGATCGATCGCTTCGCTGTTGACGCAGTCCCGCGACCAGCCATTGCACAGGTAGAAGGCAGCGGTCTCGGCCGATTTGCGCCTCAGGTCGCGCAGGCTGGAAGGGCTGTAGAAGGCGGCATGCGGCGTCACGACGAGCTTGTGGCGAATTGACGAGCCCGGAGCGCGCCAGGCCCGCATCAGGGGATGGTCGGGGGACAGCGGTTCGGCCTCCAGCACGTCCAGCGCCGCACCCGCTATCCGGCCGTCGAGCAGCGCCTGCGCGAGCGCCACCAGGTCGACGCTGCCGCCGCGCCCGGTGTTCACCAGGATGGCTTCGGGCTTCATCCTTTCCAGGATGGGCGCGGAGACCAGATGGCGGGTCTCGGCGGTGAGGGGCACGTGGATCGACACGACGTCCGCGGTCCCGGCCAGTTCCTCCAGCGTCGCGCACCGCTCGATGCCGAGCGAGAGTTCCGTGCCGGTGGGCCGGTAGGGATCGAAGAAGACGACGCGCATGCCGAGCGCCCTGGCGCGCAGCGCCGCCGCGGTGCCGATGCGCCCGAGCCCGACCACCCCGAAGGTCTGGGTCGAGAGGCGGCGGATCGTCGGCGACGCGCCGAAGCGCCAGCCGGCGACCGGATCCTCGAACACCAGGCTGTTGTACATGGTCACGCCGCGAAGGAAGGAGAGCATCAGCGCGATCGCGTGGTCGGCCACGTCGGTCGTGCCGTAGTCCGGCGTGTTGCACACGGCGATGCCGAGGTCCCCGGCGCCGCGGGCGTCGATGTTGTCGAAGCCGACGCCCGCCCGCACCACGACGCGGCAACGCGGCATCCGCTTCAGCAGGTCCGCCGTCACCTCGATCTCGTGGTAGCAGACCAGGGCGGCCGCGCGCCGCCACATCTCCTCGGGAATCCCCGAAAGCTCGCGCGAGCGCGAGGCGCAGATCTCGAACCGGCCCGCGTAGACGGCGGCCTCCAGATCCGGAGGCCCTTCGAATTGCACGTCGGGGTGGAGAATGAGTTCAGGCATCGGGACCTCGAAGCGGAAGGGCGTCGGCGGGGAGGCTGGGGCCGCGGGCCGGCCTACGGCCCGAAGCCCAGGTAGCGGGGCAGCCACAGGCTGATGAACGGCACGTAGGTTATGACCATGAGCGCCGCCACCTTGACGGCGTAGAAGGGAAGCAGCGCCCTGGTGACGCTGCCGACGCGCAGCCCCGCGATGCCGGAGATCACCAGCAGGTTGGTGCCGATCGGAGGGGTGTTCACGCCGACCATGAGGTTGACGATCACGATAATGGCGAAGTGCACGGGATCTATCCCGAACGCGACGGCGGCGGGCTGGAGGATGGGGACGAATATCAAGATGGCCGGGACCGTATCCAGCACGCAGCCCACGAGGAGCAGGAACACGTTCACGATCAGCAGGAACACGTAACGGTTGTCCGTCGCCGCATCCAGCAGCGCGCGGGTGGCCTGGGGCACGTCCTCGATCGCCAGGTACCAGGCGAAGATGGAGGACGTGCCGATCATCAGCATGATCGAGGCCGTGGTCAGCGCGCTGTCGTGCAGGATGCCGACGAGCTCGGACAGTTTCAGCGACCGGTGCAGCACCATGGTCAGGGCCAGCGCATAGGCCACGAGCACCGCGGCCGCCTCGGTCGCGGTGAAGACGCCGCCCCGGATGCCGCCGACCAGCAGGACCGGCGCCATGAGGACGGGCAGCGCGTGGATGGTGGCCCTGGCCAGTCCCTGCGCGCTCTCGCGCTTCTCGCTCAAGGGGTGATGGCGGCAGGCGTAGCGGACATAGGCCATGAACGCGGCCGACATCAGGAGGGCCGGCACGACGCCGGCGAGGAAGAGGGCCCCGATCGAGATCCTCGTCGGGATGGCGTAGATGACCATGATCAGGCTGGGAGGCAGAATGGGGGCCACGATGCCCGCCGACGTGGTCAGGGCCGCGGCGAAGGTCGGCGCGTAGCCCCGCGCCGACATCATCGGGACCATCACCGATCCGAGCGCCGCGGTATCTGCCGTGGCCGAGCCCGACACGCCCGCCATCATCAGGTTCGACAGCACGTTGACCTGCGCCAGGCCGCCGCGTACCCGCCCCACCAGCAGGTCCGCGAAGACGACCAGCCGGTTGATGACGCCGCCCGCGACCAGGATGTTGCCTGCCAGGAGGAACAGCGGCAGGGCGAGCAGGGCGTAGCTGTTCATCCCGGCGAAGATCCGCTGGGCCGCGACCGCCGGGCTCCCGAAGCCGCTGAACAGGAGGCCCGCGGTGGCCGTGATCCCCATGCAGAACGCGAGCGGGAGCCCGAGCGCGCTGAAGATCACGAACAGGGAGATGAGGAGCAGGGCCGTCATTGGTCTTTGCCCGTCGAGACGGAGCCGCCGCGCCAGGCGGCGGCGGCGAAGTAGACGAGCATCAGCGCGCAGGAAACCGGTATGACGATGTAGATGACGCCCATCGGTACCCGCATCGCCGTCGAGGGCCGCGACCAGGCGGACTGCACGAGATCGAGGCCCCCGATCCCGACGAAGCCGACGAAGCCCGCCGCACAGAGCAGGGACAGCGTGCGCAACGCCCTGGGGAGCGCGCCGGGGGCGCGGGCGGGCCACAGGTCGAGGCCGATATGGCGCCCGTGCTCCAGGGCGCTCCAGCTTCCGAGGAAGGTGAGGCCGATGAGCAGGAACTGGGAAAGCTCCTCCGGCCAGGGCAGGGCGCTGCGGAAGCCGTATCGCAGCGCGACCTGAAGGCACAGGACGGTTGCTATGACGGCAAGGGAGGCAACCAGCAGGCCGTCGACGATCCGTCGGACCAGGCGCGCAGCTGACTTCATGACGACCTCTTGGAGTTCCGGCGTTCGACCTCGAAATTCCCCTCCCCCGCGGGCGCGGGAGAGGAGATATTCAACTCGGCTGCCGTCGTCACTTGACCCTGGCCGCCCTCTCCTCCCGGATGCGGTCCAGCTCGTCATAGGTGGCGGTCACGAACTCCTGCCCGAGCTCCTGGACGAGGAAGTCCTTCACCGGCCCCGTCGCCGCGTTCCGGAAGGTCGCCAGCTCTTCCGGCGTCGGGAAGTACACCTCCATTCCCTTCTCCTGCAGTTCGGAGACGGCGCTGACGCGGCTCTGGTAATTGCGCTCGCCGTATTCGGTGGCCGCCGCCATCTCGGCGCCGACCAGGACGACCTCGCGAAGCTCGGGAGGAAGGCTCTGGAAGAAGTCCTCGCTCATGACCATGAAGTTGAGGCCGATCTTGTGGTTGTCGACCGTCAGGTATTTCTGGACCTCGGAGAACGAGTAGTCGTTGATGAGCCCGATCGGGTTCTCCTGGCCATCCACGACGCCCTGCTCCATGGCGCCGTACAGCTCCTCCCACGGAATCGGCGTCGGGTTGGCGCCCATGGCCTTGATCATCTCGATGGAGAGCGGGCTGGGCGGGACGCGGATGCGCAGCCCCTCGAGATCCTCGACGGTCTTGATCGGCCGGACGTTGTTCGTGAGGGAGCGGAAGCCGTAGGACGCCGCCGACAGGACGCGGAGATTGGACTCCTCGATCATGCCCTGGCGCATCTTGTCGAAATAGTCCGAGGCGATGAAGGCCTTGGCCTCCTCGTCGTCCGCGAACAGGTACGGCGCGCCCAGGATCATCATCGGCTTGTGGAAGGGGTCGAGCGTGCTCTCGTCGGCCTGGGCGACCTCGATGACGCCGAGCGAGGTCTGCTCCAGCGTCTCGTTCAGCCCGCCGAGCTGGCTCGACGGCAGCACGGTCACCTCGATCCGCCCCCCGCTCGCTTTCTCGACATAGGACTCGAAGACCGACCAGCCGCGATGGACGGCGCTGTCGGCCGCCTCGACGTGGCTCGCGCGTATGTCGAATTCCGCCGCCAGGGCGGCCGCGGGCGCCAGGGTCAGCGCCGTGCCTGCCGCCAAGAGCCGGAAAATTCCATTCTTCATCGTGTGCCTCCCGTCGAGATGTCTGGTCCATCTGCTTCGGGGGGTGCCGCGGACCCGCGCAGCCATGCCCCCGTGCCGCCAGTGACGTTATGACAAAGCGTGATCACATTTTTGTCAACCCGGCATACGGTACATACGATCATATTTCTTTGGAAACGGCTGAAATGCTGGGCACCATCGATTGGAGCATCACAAAGTGTGATCACACTTGTTGACCGACGTCCGGCCCTCCGCTATCAATTGGACGTCCAGCCCGATCCCGATGCGGCGCGAAGAAGGGTTCAGCAGTGCAGATCAGCAAGGTCGAAGCGATCCGGATCTCGGAGCCCCAGTGGGAGGAGCTTGCGTGGTGGTGCACGGCCCCGACCGACGTGCTGGGGGATCGCCGCCGGACGCTGCGGGAACGCCAGTCCGGGCTGTTCAACCGCCGGCCGGACGGGCCGAAGGACGAGGTCTTCGCGGTCATCGTGCGCGTGTCGACGACGGACGGGCTGCACGGCCTGGGCTGCATCGCGCTGGGCTCGGACGCCGCCGCCGCCATCGTCGAGCGGCATCTGGCCCCGCTCGTGCTGGGGGCCAGCCCGTTCGACACCGAGCTCCTGTGGGAGACCATGTTCCGCAGCACGGTGAACATCGGCCGCCGGGGCGTGGTCCTTGCGGCCATCAGCGGCATCGACATCGCGATCTGGGATATTCTCGGCAAGGCGCTGGGGCAACCCGTGTACAATCTGCTGGGCGGCCGCACGCGGTCCTCGATCCGGGCCTATCTCAGCTCCGGATACGCGATGGAGGATCTCGACCAGCTCGCCGAGATCGCGCGCAGGCACATGGCGACCGGCTTCACCGCGATGAAGATGCGGTTCGGCTACGGCCCGCTGGACGGCCGCGCCGGAATGCGGAAGAACGTCGATCTGGTGAGGACGTTCCGGGAGGCTGTCGGCGACGACGTCGATCTGATGGGGGACGCCTACATGGGGTGGAACCGGCAGTATGCGATCGAGATGATCCGCATGCTGGAGGACTACAATCTCGCCTGGGTCGAGGAGCCCCTGATGCCGGACGACATCGACGGCTACGCCGCGGTGAAGGCGGCGTCGCGCACGGCCATCGCCGCGGGCGAGCACGAGGCGACGCGGTGGGGCTTCCGCGCCCTGATCCAGTCGAAGGCGGTCGACTACGTCCAGTTCGACGCCAACCGGGTCGGCGGCTTGACGGAGGCGCGCAAGATCATCGCCCTGGCCGCCGCGCACGACCTTCCCTGCGTGCCGCATGGCGGCAACTTCCACAACGCGCATCTGATCATGGCCAACACCCACATGCCGCTGATCGAGATGTTCCCCACCGACTACCGGGACGGCGACACCTTCATCGCGGAACTCTTCACCGGAGATCCGGCGGCCCGCGACGGACAGGTGACGCTGTCCAGCCGGCCGGGCATGGGGGTCGAGCTGAACGCCGACGTCGTCGAAAGATACAAGGTCCGGTGAAGATGGACGCGAAACCCACTCTTGCGCGGCGGCGGGCAGACCTCCACGTCCGGCTGGACGGCGCCTCGAAGCCCGGCGGCGGGGACGACGGCGCGGATCCCGCGCGTGCCGGGGGCGACGCCAGGGTCGGCGTCTACGACGGGCTGAAGGAGGCCCTCGCCAGCGGCCTGATAATGCCCGGGCAGTCGATCACGATACGGGCCGTCGCCAAGGCCTTCGGCACCAGCACGATGCCCGCGCGCGAGGCGCTGAACCGCCTGCGCGCCGAGGGCGTCCTCAGCGCCAGCGACGGCAAGTCCATGACGGTGCCGGTGCTTTCCGAGGCCGATCTCGACGAGATCCGCTGGATCCGCCGCGCCATCGAGGGCCAGGCCGCCGCGCTGGCCGCGGGGCGGATCACGCCGTCCGAGATAAAGCATCTGGCCGCCGCCTTCCGGACCATGGAGCGGCTGGAGGACTCCGGCTCCTCCATCAAGGAGCGCCAGGAGTTCCTGAGGCTGAACCGGAGCTTCCATTTCGGCATCTACAGGGCGTCGCGCGCCGAGACCGCGATGAGGATCATCGAGGGGCTGTGGACCCGCATCGGCCCCTATTTCAACCTGCTGTCCCTCCACAAGTCCCGGAACTACGGCCAGGACAACCACCACCGGATGCTGGAAACCGTCCGGGCCGGCGACGCCGACGGCTGCCGCCGGGCGGTGGAGGACGACATCGACGGGGGCTGCGCGCTGCTGCAGGAACTGATCCGGGACCTGAGAAACTTCCCGGGGCTGAGCGGGACGGCCACGTTCGGGGACGGCTGACGGTCGATCGGCCTCCGGCGCGCGCGCGCGCCGCGGGCTCCTGCCCGCACTCATCCGGCGCAAGCCGAACTTTCGAAACATAGCGGCCGGACGTCCGGGATCGGACGTCCCGGGAGCGGCACGCCTGCCGCACGCCGACCAGGGAGGAAAACATGCGCTTGGTACAATTGACGGTTGGAGAAGGCGAGCGCCGCGTCGGAATGGTGGAGCCCGAGGGCGGCCGCATCCGGCTGGTGGACGGGGCGCGCAGCGTCTACGAGCTGGCGGAGCGCGCCATAGCGAAGGGGCAGGGCCTGGCCGACCTGGTGCATGCGCAGCTCGGCCCGGACGTGATCGACTATGACGATTTCCTGGACCGCGGCAGGGTGCTGGCGCCCGTGGACCACCCGGAACCTGCCCGGTTCTGGATCACGGGGACCGGCCTGACCCATCTCGGCAGCGCCCAGGCGCGCGACCAGATGCACCAGATCGCCCGAAGCGGCGACGGCGAGCTGAGCGATTCCATGAAGATCTTCCGCATGGGCATCGAGGGAGGCAAGCCGCCGGAAGGAGAGACCGGCGTCCAGCCGGAGTGGTTCTTCAAGGGCGTCGGGACGTGCGTGGTCCCGCCCGAGGCCCCGCTCGCGATGCCGGAGTTCGCGCTGGCGGGGGCGGAAGAGGCGGAGATCGTGGGCGTCTATCTCAACGGCCCCGACGGCAATCCCTGGCGCGTCGGCTTCGCGCTCGGCAACGAGTTCTCGGACCATGTCACCGAGGCGATCAACTACATGTACGTCGCGCATTCGAAGCTGCGGGTCTGCTCCATCGGCCCGGAGCTGCTCGTCGGCGAGCTGCCCGCGCATGTGGAGGGTGCGGTGCGCGTCGTCAGGGACGGCCGGCCGCTATGGGAGGGGCGGTTCCTGAGCGGGGAGGACAACATGAGCCATTCCATCCGCAACCTCGAGCACCACCACTTCAAGTATTCGATGTTCCGCCGCCCGGGCGACCTCCACGCGTTCTTCTTCGGCGCCGCGGTCATGAGCTGCGCCCACGGCGTCGAGACGCAGGTCGGCGACCGCTTCGAGATCGACGTCCCGGCCTTCGGCCGGCCGCTGAGGAACACGCTGGCCCGGGCGGCCGGGGAGCCGTTCCTCGTACGCGCACTTTGATGGCGGACCGGGTCGAAACAGCGGACGAGGGGAGTGGATCATGCGCATAGGACAGGTCGAGGCGCTGCGTATCGGCGAGCCCGAATGGAACACGCCGGATTGGTGGTGCACCACTCCCCTCGACGGGTTGTTCGAGACGGGCCGGCGGCTGCGCGACAGCCCCATGGGCCTCTTCAGCAAGCCGGTCGGGCACGATGCCGATCCCGTGTTCGCGGTGATCGTCCGCATCACGACGGAGTGCGGCCTGACCGGCGTGGGCGCCATCGGGCTGGGGTCCCAGGCGGTCGCCAGCGTCGTCGAGCAGCGGCTCGCCCCGCTGATCGTCGGGATGAGCCCGTTCGACGTGGAGCTGATCTGGGAGCTGATGTACCGCAGCACGATCAACATCGGCCGCAAGGGCATGCTCCTCGAGGCGATCAGCGGGATAGACATCGCGCTCTGGGACATCATGGGCAAGGCGACCGGCCGGCCCGTGTACGACCTGCTCGGCGGACGGACGCGCGAGCGCATCCGCGGCTACGCGAGCGCCGCCTACGCGATGGACGACCTAGACCAGGTCGTCGAGATGGCCAGGGGCTACAGGGACGCCGGCTACACGGCGGTGAAGATGCGGTTCGGCTGGGGCCCGTCGGACGGCCGCGCGGGCATGCGCCGGAACGTCGACATGGTCCGGCGGATCCGCGAGGCGGTCGGGGACGACGTGGAGCTGATGGCGGACGCCTACATGGGCTGGACGACCCAGTACGCCATCGAGATGCTCCCGCTGCTCGAGCCGTACCAGCTCGCCTGGGTCGAGGAACCGCTGACGCCCGACGACTACGACGGCTACGCCCGCCTCCGCCGGTCGAGCCGGACGGCCATCGCCGCGGGCGAGCACGAGTTCACCCGCCACGGGTTCAAGGAGCTCATCACGCGGGGCTGCGTCGACATCGTCCAGCTGGACGTCAACCGCTGCGGCGGCCTGACGGAGGCGCGCAAGATCGTGGCCCTGGCCCAGGCCTTCAACCTGCCGGTCGTCCCGCACGCGCCGGACATCCACAACGTGCATCTGATCATGTCGCAGCACAACATCCCCCTCGTGGAGGTGTTTCCCGACCACGGGCGCGACGGCGACACGTTCATCCGCGAGCTGTTCACGGGCAACCCCGCCGTCGAGGACGGCCACATGCATCTCTCCACCGCGCCGGGGCTCGGCGTCGAGATCAACCACGACCTCGTGGAGCCGCTGCTGGTCCGGACCCGATAGGGCCGGACGAGCGCGCGGCCTCGAGCAGGCCGGCGGCCCTGGCCGGGTCCAGGGACGGCAGCTGATGCGCCGCGTCGGGATGCGCCGCGGCGTACGCATCCCGCCGCTTGAGCCGGGCGACCCAGCCGGCGACGCCTGGACGGTCGAGAAGCACCGGGTCGAGGGCCAGCCGTTCGAGGCGCGGGATCAGCGGCGCCATCGCGACGTCGGCCAGGCTGATCGCGGCACCGGCGAGCCACGCCCCCTCCCGCAGCGCATCCTCCATCCGATCCGCGAGGCGATGCAGCCGGCGGAGCGCCGCCAGCACCGCACCCTCGTCGACCCGCCCGTCGAGGGCATCGCGATAGGCGGCGGCGCGCTCGGGCAGCGGATGGCCGTCGAGGCGGCGGCGCACCTGCGCTTCCGGGTCGATGCGCCCGCTGATCATCAGGTTGAAGGTCAGCGCCCGCACCGCTGGATGGACGACGTCGTCCTGGCGCTTCACCCATTGCCGCATCCGCGCGCGCGCCGCGGGGTCCTTCGGGACCAGGGCTGGCTCCGGGACCACCTCGTCCAGGTATTCGTTGATGACGCTCGATTCCCAGACGACGGTTTCTCCATGGACCAGGGTCGGGACGACGCCGTCCGGATTGACCGCCAGGTATTCCGGCCGCAGGTGCTCGAACTGCCGGAGTTCGAGCTGGCGCCCCTCCCACGCGATCCCCTTCTCGGCCAGGCAGAGGCGGACCTTCCAGGATTGAAGCGAGTCCCAGTCGTGATGGAGAACGAACATCGCGCCAATCCCGATCTCAGTAGCCCAGGAAGAAAGCCGCGGCGCCGCCGAGGCCGGTCAGGATGATGAAGCCGCGCAGGACGCGCGGGGAGACGTGGCGCGAGCCGCGCGCCCCGGCATACCCGCCCAGGGTCGCGGCCACCGCCATCAGCGGCGCGTGCTCCCAGGCGACCGCGCCGCCCCAGGCGTAGAGCAGCACCGCGATCGCCGTCAGCACCGCCGACACCAGGTTCTTCAGGCCGTTCATGGCCGAGAGGTCGCTCTCGCCGAGGGCGCCGAAGCAGGCCAGCAGCAGGATGCCCAGCCCGCCGTTGAAATATCCCCCGTAGACGGAGGTGGCCAGGACCGCCAGGCCGGCGAGCACCGGCCCCACGCCTTCGCCCGGCCGCGCCGAGAGGCGGGCCACCAGCCGCGGCCCCCAGGCGAACAGCGCGGTCGCGGCCAGCATCAGCCATGGGATGACGAACCGGAACGTCTCGTTCGACGTGACCAGGAGCAGGCCCGCGCCCGCCGCCCCTCCCAGCAGGCACAGCGTCAGCAACGCGGCCAGCGGCAGCCCTGCCGGCGGCCGGATCGCATCGCGCAGTCCCCACGCGCCCGACACGTATCCCGGCAGCAACGCCACCGTGCCGGTCGCGTTGGCGGTGACCGGCGGGACCCCGGCGAGGACCAGGGCCGGAAGCGTCAGGAAGCTGCCGCCGCCGGCCACCGCGTTCACCAGCCCGGCCAGGAACGCGGCGGCGCCGAGCAGCAGGGCGGCCCCATCAGACGGCGGGACGAGAAGGTCAGGCAAAGCGGCATGCCTCGTCGAAGTCGAGCCGCGGGTGGCGGGCGAACAGCCTGCCCGGGTCGCCGCGGCCGAGATTGCACAGGAAGTTGACGCGGACGTTCCCGTCCGGGAAGAACGCGCGCTCCACCAGGACGCGGTCGAAGCCGGACATGGGACCGCAATCCAGGCCGAGTGCCCGGGCCGCGATCATGACATAGGCCGCCTGGAGCGTCCCGTTGCGGAACGCCGTCTCGAACGCGAATTCCGCCTTGTCGGGACCGGCGAACCAGCCGCGCGCCGCCGGGTTGTGGGGGAACAGGCGCGGCAGCGCATCGTAGAACGCGAGGTCGAAACCGAGGATCGCCGTCACCGGCGCCGACATCGTCTTGTCGACGTTGCCGGCGGACAGCGCCGGCCTCAACCGCTCCCGGCCCTCGGCGGTCGTGACGAAGACGATGCGCAGCGGCGAGCAGTTCGCGCTCGTCGGCCCCCATCGGGCGACGTCGTACAGCTCGCGCAGCAGCGATTCCGGGACCGGCTCGTCGCGCCAGCCGTTGTGGCTCCTCGCGTCGCGGAACAGGAGGTCGATCGCCGCGTCCGCGACGGCATGTCGGGCAAAGGTGCTCATGGCCGCCGCGGTCAGCGCTTCTTGTCGAAGAATTCGATCACGTTCAGGCTCGAATTCGTGAGATGCGCGCGCATCGCGCGCTGGGCCGTGTCGGCCTCGCCAGCCGAGATGGCGGCGACCAGCACGTCGTGCTCCTCGTTGGACGAGGTCATGCGCTGGGCCTTGCGATAGAAGATCTGGACGCGGAACGGGCTGAGGCGGATGCGGAAGATGCGCGCCAGCTCCGCGAGCGACAGGTTGCGCGCACCGTCGAAGATCTCGTCGTGGAGCTGCTCGTTCAGCTCCGCGTAGGCGACGGGATCGCCGGCCGTGACGGCGTCGCGCGACTTCCGGTTCGTCATCTGGAGCTGCAGCCGCTCGGACTGGGTCATGCGCTCCGCCGCGAAGCGGGCGCACAGCGCCTCGATCTCGGCGGACGCCTCGAACATGTCGCGCAGCCGCGCCAGGTCGACCTGAACCACGGTGGCCCCGCGCCGGGGCGCGATCTCGACCAGACCGGTGATCGCCAATTCCCGCAGCGCCTCGCGCACCGGCGTCCGGGAGACGCCGAACCGCTCCGCGATCACCTTCTCGTCGAGCTTGTAGCCGGACGGCAGCCGGCCGCTGACGATCTCGTCGGCCAACCCGCGCGCCACCTTCTGCGAGAGCGTGCCGTTCTCATCCACGTCGTCCATGGCCCGCATCGGCCTTCTCCCGTCCTTGGTCCAGATGATCGTCATCCGATATAGCGAAGAACATCGCGGAACGTCTCGCTTTCGACGTTTGCGAACGCGTCCAGCACCGAATAGTGGTTGAGGCCCGTCCATTCCCGGAATACCGGAGGTCGGCCCAGCTCCGCGAAGCGGGCGGCGACCGCGGCAGCCTGGCCGCGCAGGGCCGGGCGTTCGTCCGCCCCGACGCCGATCAGGCAGGGGACCTCCGGGGCGGTCCGGCGGCCGATGGGGCTGAGGCGGAGCGCCTCGCCGGCGTCCAGGCCCAGCGCGTCGTTGAGGGGCGTCGGGACGAGCGGCACCAGGTCGTAGATCCCGCTGAGGCAGACGACGCGGTCGACGCAGGCCGCGTCGGCGGCCGAGAGGGCGAGATGGGCGCCGGCCGACCAGCCGGCGACCACCAGCCTCCAGCGGCCGGCGAACCTGTCGCGGCACAGCTCCGCGACGCGGGCGAGGCCGAGCCGGACTTCGCCCGGTATCCTCGCCAGCCGGACGTCGGGCACGAGCGGATAGCCGAGCAGCACGACGTCGATCCCGGCTTCCCGCCAGACGGGCGCGAGGAAGGCGAACTCCTCCTTCGCGTTCCATTGCCAGTAGCCGCCATGGACGAACACCATCACCGGGCCGCGGCGGCGCTCGGCCGGGAACAGATCGAACCGGCAGCGGGGATGGCGCCCGTAGGGAACGTCCAGCACCGCGGCGGCGTCTGCCCGCACCGATGCGCCGGCGTCGCGCCAGCGCCCGAAATGCTCCTCCCAGTCCGGGACCGCCGCCCGGTTGTCGTAGTCGTGGCTCACCCGCTTCTCCCGGTCACGCCAGCCCTGGTCATGCGAGTCCGGCGGCGATCGTCTCGACGATGCGCGCCAGCCGCCCGCGGCCGTCCCCGCCCAGTCCGGCGATCGGGGGCCGGGTCGGCCCGGCATCGCGGCCGACCAGCCCCATCGCCTCCTTGATGACGACCGGGAACGAGCCCAGCGCCCAGGCGGCGCGCAGGGGCGCCAGGAGGTCGTTCATCCGGCGCGCCTTCTCCCAGCGCCCGGCGCGCGCATGGTCGTACAGCGCGACCATCGCCTCGGGAAACACGTTGGCGGCCGGCGAGATGGCGCCCGCGCCGCCATGCATCAGCACCGACAGTGCGATCGTGTCCCGGCCGGCGAAGCCGAGCTTCCCGGTCTGGCGCACGTATTCCGCGAACTGGGTGACGTCGCCGCTGGAATCCTTGATCCCCACGACGTTCCCGAGTTCCGCGCAGCGGCGGAACAGGGCCGGAGAGACGTTGACCTGCGTGCGTGGCGGGTTGTTGTAGAGCATCACCGGCAGCCGGGTCGACGCGGCGACGGCGTTGAAATGCTCGTACAGCTCGTCGTCGGAGGGCTGGACGAAATAGGGCGTGATCACCATCGCGAGGTCGGCGCCGATCGTCTCGGCCGCCCGCGTGAGCGCGATGGCGCCCCGCGTCGAGACCGCCCCCGTCCCCGCATAGACCGGCACCCGGCCGGCGACGGTCTCCACGGCGACCTGGATCAGCCGGACGTGCTCCTCGAACGACAGGAAGAAGAATTCGCCCTGGCTGCCGGCGACCGAGATCCCGTGCACGCCGGCGGCGAGGTACTCCTCGATCAGCGCCTTCAGGCGGCCTTCGTCCAGGCGGAACTCGCGGTCGAACGGCGTGACCATCGCGGGCACGATGCCGTGGAAGCGGTTGAGCTGCATCATCGGTGCTTTCCTCGGTGTATCGGAGGCCTCAGATCACGCCCATGAGACGTCCGAGATGGGTGATGTATTCGGCATAGGCGGGCAGCATGCGGGTTTCGCGGGGATCGCGCGGGCGCGGCAGCTCGATCCGGAGGTCCTCGACGATGCGCCCGGGCCGGGCCGACATCACGAGCACCCGGTCGGCGAGAAGGACGGCCTCGTCGATCGAGTGGGTGACGAGCAGGACGGTCTGCCGGTTGGCCTCGCACAGGCGCAGCAGCTCGACGTTCAGCCGGTCCCGGGTCAGCGCGTCGAGGGCGCCGAACGGCTCGTCCAGCAGCAGGAGCTTCGGCTGGACGATCAGCGTCTGGCCGAGCGCCACGCGCTGGCGCATGCCGCCCGACAGCTCGTGCGGGTGGCAGGCGGCGAAGTCGGCCAGCCCGAGCACCTGGAGCATCGCCCGAACGCGCTCCTCGATGACCGGCCTGGCGATGCCGCGGATCTCGGCCGCCAGGCGCAGGTTCGCCGAGACGGTCAGCCAGGGCAGCAGGTTGTAGGTCTGGAAGACGACCCCGACATGCGGCGACGGCTTGGCGACCCTCTCGCCGAACACCGCGATCCCGCCGCCGGGATCGCAGGGGCCGAGGCCGGCGACGAGGCGGAGCAGCGTGCTCTTGCCGCATCCGCTCGGGCCGAGCACGGCCACGAACTCGCCCTCCTCCATGGTCAGGGACACGGCCTCGAGCGCCCGGACGCGGCCGAAGGTCCTGGACGCGTCCCGGACATCGAGCGCGGGAACGGCCGCGGACGAAACGTCGCGCGCACGAGGCGGCATGCCCGGGCCGGCCGTCCCGTCTTCCCGCCTGATTGGATGCACCATGCCTCGCATTCCTCGTCCTCCCCGCCCGGGACCGTGCCCGTTCCTTCTTCGACCATCCCGCCCCGAAGGGCGGGCGCTACCTGCGCGCGCCGACCCAGCCATTGTGGGAAATGTCGAAGATGACGCCGTCGGGATCGCGGAACTTCATCTCGTAGTAGAGCGAGTCCTTGTCCATCGGCAGGTCCATGAAGAACGAGCCGCCGTTGCCCTTGATCTGCTCTGATTGCTGGTCGAGATCGTCGCACCAGAAGCCGATGTGGTGCACGCCGACATAGTCCTTGCCCTTCTCCAGCCCGGCGGACTCGTCGTTCTTGTAGTTGAGCAGCGCGAGGCAGACCGTGCCGTCGGTCAGATAGACGCCGCTGGCCAGGGGCGAGTCGGTCTTTCCGGCGACCGTCATGCCGAAGGTCTTGCAGTAGAACTCGGCCGACGCCTCGGGATCGGGTACGGCGACGGCGATGTGGCGCAGCTTGGCCATGGTTCTTCTCCTTGGATCGATGAGGTGACTGATGAGGTGGCCGGCAGGTCGGGCGCGTGCCGCGTGGCGGGCGGTCACAACGCCCGCCACCAGACCTTGGTGCCGAACAGGTGGATGACCGCGTAGAGGAGGCCGGAGATCGCGGTGATCGCCAGGATGGCCGCGAACAGCAGGTCCGTCCTGGCCGCGGCATTTGCCATCAGGATCAGGTTGCCCAGCCCGGAATCCGAGCCGACGAACTCTCCGACGATGGCGCCGATGACCGCCAGCGGCATCGCCATCTTGCACCCGTCGACGAAGGACGGCAGCGCGCTGGGGACGCGCAGGCGCCAGAACGTCACCGCGCGCGAGGCGCCGATCGCGCGGAAATGCTCGATCAGGTGCGCGGGCGTTCCCGCCAGGCCGCCCAGCGACGCGATGACGACGGGGAAGAAGGCGAACAGGAAGGCCATCAGCACCTTCGACGTCGTGCCGTAGCCGAACCAGACGACGAACAGGGGAGCCAGCGCGATCTTCGGGATGCCCTGCAGGGCGACGATGATCGGCATCACCACGCGCCTGACCGGATCGAAGAAGAAGACCGCGAGCGAGATGGCGACCCCGCCGACGACCGCGGCCGCGAAGCCCAGCGCCACCTGGGTGGTGGTGATCAGGGAGTGGTAGGCGAGCTCCGCCCGGTGCTGCCAGAACGACCGGAGCACGTCGGTGATGGCCGGCAGCAGGTAGGGCTTGATCTCGAAGACGCGCACGCAGATCTCCCAGGCGAGGGCCAGGAAGACGAAGCCGAGGACGGCGTCGAGACGACGAAGGATGGTGCGCATCGCGGCAGCTCCCGCCTAGTTCCGGTCCGGGCTGCCGTCCGAACCGCCCGCGTCCTCCCGCGGGCCCCAGTCCGGAGGGGCGACGACGAAGCGCTGGAAGCGCCACTGGTCGAAGGCTTCCAGGGTGTTGGCCCAGACCCGGGGCGTGTAGGGCGCCTCCTCGGTCACCTGGGTCATGTCGCAGTAGAACTCGACGTTGTTGCCGTCCGGGTCCCGGAACACCAGGAACACGTTCTCGCCGGGGCCGTGCTTGCCGATGCCGCGGACGATCTCGATGCCCTTCTCCTGGAGGAAGCGGGCCGCCGCCTCCACCTCTTCCAGGTCGGCCAGCTCGTAGGCGAAATGCTCCAGCCCCGGGCGCCTCGTGTCGGGGGATTGGTCGCGCAGGGGCGAGTCCGGCGGCAACTGGGCCAGGGCCAGGTCGTGGTGGTCCTGCCCGCAGCGCAGGAAGACCATCTGCCCGTCGATCCGGTCGGAGATCTCGAGCCCGACGACGTCGGTGTAGAATGCCGCGGACTTCTCGAGATCGCGGACCATCATGACGATGTGCCCGAGCTTGCGTGGGCGCGGTTTTGCCATCGTGGCCTCCTCCTGGCGGCGGGCCCGCAGGCCCGCCGCGCCTTGCCTACTGCACGAAGCGGTCGGTGAAGATGTCGTCGGCGCCGACCTTGCCCCCGAGGTCGAAGGCCTTGTCGATGAAGGCGGCCGTGCTGCGCATCCGCTCGGGGCCGAAGCGGCCGAGGGGCTCGCCGGCGGCGGCAGGGTCCTGGATCAGCTCGGCGATCTCGCGGACCTGCTGGGCGGTGATGTCGCGGTCGAGGACCGGGTACTGCTTCAGCAGGATGTCCGTCGCCGTCTCCGGGTCCTCGATGACGAAGTCGTAGCCGCGGTAGGTGGCGGCAACGAACCTCTTCACGAGGTCGGGATCCTTCTCGATCAGCGCGTCGGAGGTCACGATGCCCGAGCCGTACATGTCGAGGCCGTGGTCCGCGTACTCGATCCAACCGATGTCGACCCCGTCGACCTTCGCCTGCTTCTGGAGGACGGCCCGGTTCGACGCCTTCCAGCATTCGGCGAGGTCGATGCGTCCCTGGATCAGCGAGACGTCGACCACGGCCGGGTCCATGCCGAGCAGCGCGACGTGGTCGCGCGGCTGGCCGTTCGCCTCCAGCCAGGCCGGCAGGAGGTTGTGCACCGGCGAGCCGCTGCCGCCGCCCAGCGTCAGGCCGGCCAGGTCGGCGAGGCCCTCGGGATCGCGGCGCTGCTCGACGTAGCAGAGCCCCGCCGGCCACCGCGTGTTGATGGCGCCCACCAGCCGCGTCCCGCCGCCGCCGACGCGGTTGAGCGCCACGGAGATGGGATCGCCGTAGCCGAACTCGAACTGCCCCTGGTCGATCTCGTTGACCGTGCGGTTGCCGCCGTAGCCGCGCACCGCCGTCACGTCCAGGCCGGCCTCCCGGTAGTAGCCCCGGTCGATGGCGACGAGAACGCCGGCCAGGCTCCCCTGCGGCAACCAGGCGAGGTTGAACGTGACCTTCTGCGGCGCCCCGGCCTCCTGGGCCCGGGCGGCCGGCATGGCGGCAGCCGCGAGCGCGAGGCCGACGCACAGGGTCCTTGCGATTCTCATGGTTCTTTTCCTCCCTTGGATCGTCGGCGCGGCCGCTATTCGGCCGCGACCGGATTGCGCAGCATGCCGATCCCGTCGATGCGCGCTTCCATCACGTCGCCCGGCTTCAGGTAGATGCCGCGCCCCATGCCGACGCCGGTCGGCGTGCCGGTCGCGATGACGTCGCCCGGCAGCAGGGTCAGGATCGAGGACAGGTATTCGATCTGCTCCCGGACGTCGAAGATCATCGCCCGCGTCGTGTCGTCCTGCATGACCTCGCCGTTGACGCTGAGCGTCAGGCGGAGCTGCTGCGGGTCGGCGATCAGCGACGACGGGACGATCCAGGGGCCGAGCGGGGCGAAGGTGTCGAAGCACTTGCCCTGGAACCAGTCGAACTTGAAGGGGAAGTCGCTGCGCATGTTGAGGTCGCGCGCCGAGACGTCGTTGACGACGGTGTAGCCGGCGACGCAGTCCAGGGCGTTGGCAGCCGACACGTTGCGCGCGCGCTGGCCGATCACGACGCCGAGCTCGACCTCCCAGTCGACCTGCTCGGAGCGCGCGGGCAGGCGCACCACCTCGTTCTGGCCGATCACCGCCGTTCCCGGCTTCATGAACATGTAGGGCCGGCTGTCCACCTTCGCGGCCAGCACCGTCCCCATCTCCGCGGCATGTTCGACGAAGTTCGACGCCGCGCAGAAGACCCGCTGCGGGCGGATCGGCGGGGCGATGTCCCCCGCGGCGACCGTGAGGGCGGTCAGGCCGCCGGTCCGGACGGCCTGCGCGGCGCGCGCGGCCAGGGCCTGCACGCCGGCGCGCACGGCCGGCCAGTCGCCGATCAGCTCGTCGACGGACCATGCCGCCCAGGGCCACGCCGCCCGGGGGTCGGCCTCCCCGGCGGCGAGCGCGCGCGCGGATGCATCGAGATCGTACAGGCGGTCGCCGATCACGAGCGCGGCGCGGGTCCGCCGGTCGGCGCGGTAGCTGGCAAGCGCAAACCAAACCATCGGATGCATGTCTCCCTCTGTCCGCGGTACCCGCCGGTTACGGGTCAAATCTGTATACGCGGTGGATGTTGTGTATACATTAGAATCCATATGTATGCAGGTCAATGGCCTTTTCGGCCGGATCGGGTGGATCGGGCGTTTTCCCGCAGGGGGTTGCGGACATTTGCGAAAGCCGGCCACATACCATACAGTCGCGTGCAACGACGTTTCCCGGAGGCGGGTTTTGGTTGCGCGCGTCAACACGGTTGCTTTCCAGGGCATCGAGGTGCTGGACATCGAGGTCCAGGTGCTGATGGCGGGTGGGCTGGTCGGCTTCAACGTCGTCGGCCTGCCGGACAAGGCGGTGGGCGAGAGCCGCGAGCGGGTGCGCGCGGCGCTGCACGCGATGGGGCTGGCGCTGCCGCCCAAGCGCATCACGGTCAACCTCGCGCCCGCCGACGTGCTGAAGGAGGGCAGCCATTTCGACCTGCCGATCGCGCTCGGCCTGCTGGCGGCGATGGGGGTGCTGCCGGCCGAGGAGCTGCCGGGATACGTCGCGCTGGGCGAGCTGGCGCTCGACGGCTCGCTGTTGCCGGTGGCGGGGGTGCTGCCGGCGGCGATCGGGGCCGGCGCGCACGAGCGCGGCCTGATCTGCCCGGCCGCGTCCGGCGGCGAGGCGGCCTGGGCGGGCGGGCTGGAGGTGCTGGCGGCCCCCTCGCTGCTGGCGATCGTCAACCACTTCAAGGGCACGCAGGTGCTGGCGCGCCCGGAGCCGCGGATCGCCGAGGCCGGCGGGCCGCAGCCGGACCTGCGCGACGTCAAGGGGCAGGAGACGGCCAAGCGCGCGCTGGAGCTGGCCGCGGCCGGCGGCCACAACCTGCTGATGGTCGGGCCGCCGGGCAGCGGCAAGTCGATGCTGGCGCAGCGCCTGGCCGGGCTGCTGCCGCCGCTGGAACCGGCCGAGGCGCTGGAGGTCTCGATGATCCACAGCGTCGCCGGCCGGCTGGAGGGCGGGCGGCTGCTGCGCCGGCGGCCGTTCCGCGACCCGCATCACGGCGCCTCGCTGCCGGCGCTGGTCGGCGGCGGGCCGCGGGCGCGGCCGGGCGAGATCAGCCTCGCGCATCAGGGCGTGCTGTTCCTGGACGAGCTGCCGGAGTTCGCGCGCCAGACGCTGGAGGCGCTGCGCCAGCCGGTCGAGACCGGCCGGGTCACAGTCGCGCGCGCCGCGGCGCATGTCACCTATCCGGCGCGCTTCCAGCTCGTCGCAGCGATGAACCCGTGCCGCTGCGGGTACCTGGACGATCCCGGCCGCGCCTGTGCGCGCGCACCGAAATGCGCGGCCGACTACCAGTCGCGGATCAGCGGGCCGCTGTTCGACCGCATCGACCTGCACGTGGACGCGCCGGCGGTCTCGATCACCGACCTGTCGCTGGCCCCGCCCGCCGAAGGCAGCGCCGAGGTCGCGGCCCGGGTCGCCGCCGCCCGCACGGTC
This sequence comes from Arenibaculum sp., assembly GCF_035998295.1. NCBI lineage: Bacteria > Pseudomonadati > Pseudomonadota > Alphaproteobacteria > Rhodospirillales > Azospirillaceae > Arenibaculum > Arenibaculum sp. Next base: position 20,990 of record NZ_DASYHS010000021.1, read on the forward strand.
CAGGCCGAGCGCTACCGCGATGGTGCCGCCGACCGGCGCGCGCGCACCAACGCCGAGGCCGACGGCGAGCTGCTGGAACGGGTCGCGAGCCCGGACGCGCCGGGCCGCGCGCTGCTGGCCGAGGCGGCCGAGCGCCTGAAGCTGTCGGCCCGCGGCTTCCACCGCATCCTGCGCGTCGCGCGCACGCTCGCCGACCTGGAGGGCCTGGACGGCGTGCGCCGCCTGCACGTCGCCGAGGCCATCTCCTACCGCAGGGTCGAACCGGGGCGGTGAGGCACTGTCGTCCATGCCTGGACGGATCAGGTAGGGCTTCGATGGACGCGATCAGTGCCCTTGGGCATCGTTCCGGAAAGTGATGCCGCCGGCGCGCAGGAGCGCGAGCATGAGATCCACCCGGTCTTCCAGATGGTGCTTACGGGAAACCCCGATCGCGGCGCAGATGAAGGCCAGAAGCACGGCTTCCATCGATGCCCCTTCCCGTTCGGCACGGGCAGTGAGGTCGTCGATGAGATAGCCGGCATATCCCTCGACGAACCGATGCTCGATCTCCCGGCCGGACGGAACGCCGGCCGGGAGATCACGATCGCGTATCCTCATTGGGCGGTTCCATTCCCACTCGATCGAAAGTCGCGCTCCAGACACTCCGCGGCGCGCGATCTAAAACAATGTTTATAAGACACTCAGGTGCCGAACGTGGGAAAAAGGCCCCATACGGTTCATTCGCCTTTTCTCCGAGCAGCAGAGTTCTGGATGCGCTTCTCTCCCGAGATCGTGCGGGCGCTTCGCAAGGATAGCGGTCTGACACAGGAGGCCCTGGCAGAGCGGCTGGGGATGACCAGCCAAGCCGTATCCAACATCGAGACCGGGAGAAACGACCCGTCCGCCAATACGCTCGCTGCCCTGGCGCGGCTCCTGGACATATCGATAGCTGCTTTCTTCAGTGATCCACGACCGCTTTCGGAAGCACAATTGCTGCGCCAGGCCGAGGTCATCCTCTCCGAACTTTCCGAACGCGATCTTCGCCTCGCGGTCAAGCTCCTGTCGGTCATTGCCGAGCAGCAGA
>NZ_DASYHS010000149.1:0-15520 GCF_035998295.1 Arenibaculum sp.
CAGATGAAGGAAGTCCGGATCGTATCGCTGGCGGACTACGTCGACATGGTCTGCAGCCTCGCGGGACGGACGGTCCAGTTCCGCGGCGCGAAGGACCCCGTCGACGGCATGACCTCGACCGTCGTGCGGTCCTGGGCTCGCAACCGGCGCATCCGGGAGGACACCGGCGACGAGCAGAAGCTGCCGCTGTGGCGCTACGAGGCCCGGCTGATCGAGGCGTTCCAGCGCCAGTCCCTGCCCTTCCTGGAAGCGGTGCCGGACTGCCACCTGAACTGGCTCGCGGTGGCCCAGCACCACCAGCTCCCGACCCGGCTGCTCGACTGGACCCGCAACCCGCTGATCGCGCTCTACTTCGCCGTCAGCGAGCGCGGCGCCTACCGGCCTGCGGGCGACTGGGACGACGCCTTCGTGTTCATGTGGGAGATCGGCGACGAGGAACAGGAGCACCGGCAGATCCTGGCGATGGACCGCGTGCGCGACATGGTCCCGCGCGAGGGCGGCGTGATCGGTGACGGCGGGGCGGACGACCCGGGAGTGCTGCTGTTCAACCCGCCGATCATCTCCTCGCGCATCGCCTCCCAGGAGGGCCTGTTCAGCTTCGAGACCCGGCTTTCCGGCACGCCCTTCCCGGAGATGGCCGAGGCGGTCGGCCTGGAGCTGACGCGCATCCTGATCCCGGGGCCGATGCGCCTCGACATCCTGAAGCACCTGAACCGGCTCGGCGTCGAGAGCGGCAGGCTGTTCCCGGACCTTCCGGGCCTGTGCGCGCATCAGTCCTGGGTCGCGGAATGGCTGTGGTAGGCCGGGCTTCCCCTCACTTCGTGCCGAACATGCGGTCGCCCGCGTCGCCGAGCCCGGGGACGATGTAGGCGTTCTCGTCCAGGTGGCTGTCGAGCGCCGCGCAGAAGACCCTGACCCCCGGATGGGCGGCCGAGAACACGCGCATGCCCTCCGGCGCCGCGACCAGCGCCATGAAGCGGATGTTGCGGTCGTCGACGCCGTGCCGGTTCAGCACGTCGCAGGCATGCACGGCCGAGTGGCCGGTGGCGAGCATCGGGTCGACGAGGATGAAGATGCGGCCTTCCGGCTCGGGCAGCTTCACGAGGTACTCGACGGGCTGCTTGGTGTCGTGGTCGCGGTAGAGCCCGATATGGCCCTCGCGCGCCGAGGGCATCAACTCGTGCAGGCCGAGCGCCATGCCGAGGCCGGCCCGCAGGATCGGCACGACCGCGACCTTCTTGCCGGCGATCACCGGCGCGTCCATGGGCGCCAGCGGCGTGTCGATCCGCTCCGTCGTCATGGGCAGGTCGCGCGTGATCTCGTAGCCCATCAGCAGCGCGATCTCCTTCAGCAGGGTGCGGAAGCCCATGGTCGACCGCTCGCGGTCGCGCATGTGGCTGAGCTTGTGCTGGATCAGCGGATGCGTCAGGACGTGGAGATTCGGAAAATCGGGGTGCTTCTGCATGGGGCTCGCCGTGTCTAGCGCCGTTCCGGGAACAGCCGGAGGATAGTCGTCCCGCCCCGCCCGGCCAAGCGCCGTCGCGAAAGGAGCGCGAAGGGTGGATTTGGTTGACGCAATGCCATAGCGGGTTATGCTCGTTGCGTAAAAAGGCGCCAAAGGGCCGCAAACGAACGCGGCCGACGCCGAGGGACGCTTCAGGGAGCATTCATGTCCAAAACCATCCTCCTGTCCGCCGTGGCCGCGGTGGCCATCCTCGCCGCGCAGCCGGCGATGGCAAAGACGCTCAAATGGGCGAACGACGGCGACGTCAACTCGATGGACCCGTACGCCCGGAACGAGACGTTCCTGCTGAGCTTCATGTCGAACATCTACGAGCCGCTCGTCCGCCGGGACAAGAACCTCAAGGTGGAGCCGGCGCTGGCGACGGAATGGACGCAGACGGCCCCCGACACCTGGCGCTTCAAGCTGCGCGAGGACGTGAAGTTCCACGACGGCGCGCCGTTCACGGCCGACGACGTCGTGTTCTCCTACCAGCGCGCGACCGGGCCGGGCTCGAACATCCCGACCAAGCTCGCCTCGGTCAAGGAGGTCCGCAAGATCGACGACCACACGGTCGAGTTCGTGACCAACGGCCCGAACCCGATCCTGCTGGAGGAGATCTCCGACTGGTACATCATGGACAAGGAGTGGTCCGAGGCGAACAACGCCACCCAGGCCGCCGACCTGACCAAGAACGAGGAGACCTACGCCAGCCGCAACGCGAACGGCACCGGCCCGTTCATGCTGCAGGACCGCCAGCCCGACGTGAAGACGGTGCTGGTGCCGAACCCGAACTGGTGGGACGAGCCCGAGCACAACCTGACCGAGGTCGTCTTCTCGCGCATCGGCAACGACGCCACCCGCGTGGCCGCGCTGCTGTCGGGCGAGATCGACATGATCTACACGGTGCCGCCGCAGGACGTCGAGCGCATCCGCCGCACGCCCGGCCTGCGCATCGTCGAAGGCCCGGAGCTGCGCACGATCTTCCTCGGCTTCGACCAGACGCGCGACGAGCTGCTGGAGAGCAGCGTCAAGGGCAAGAACCCCTTCAAGGACCCGAAGGTCCGCGAGGCGTTCTACCGCGCGATCGACATGGACGCGATCAAGAGCAAGGTGATGCGCGGCGCGTCCGCCCCGGTCGGCACCATGATCGGCGAGGGCATCAACGGCTACACCGACGAGCTGGGCGAGCGCTATCCCCATGACGTCGAGCTGGCCCGCAAGCTGCTGGCCGAGGCGGGATACGCCGACGGGTTCGAGGTCGGCCTGGACTGCCCGAACGACCGCTACGTCAACGACGAGGCCATCTGCCAGGCGGTCGCCAGCATGCTGGCGCGCGTCGGGGTCAAGGTAAACCTCAACGCCCAGACCCGCTCCAAGTACTTCGCGAAGATCCTCGGGCCGGCCTACGACACCAGCTTCTACATGCTGGGCTGGACGCCGTCGACCTACGACGCCCACAACGCGCTGTACAACCTCGTCGCCTCGCGCGGGGACGACAAGGGCAGCCAGGGCCTGTTCAACGTCGGCGGCTACTCCAACCCGCGGGTGGACGAGCTGACGGCCGCGATCCTGTCCGAGACGGACGCCGACAAGCGCGACGCGATGATCCAGGAGGCGCTGACGATCCACAAGGAGGAGTTCGGCCACATCCCGCTGCACCAGCAGACGGTGGTGTGGGCCGCGCGCGACAACGTGGACCTCGTCCAGCTCGCGGACAACTACTTCCCGCTGCGCTTCGTGCGCCTGCAGTAAGGGCCTGACGCCGTCCCGCCGGCCTCCCCGGAGGCCGGCGGGACGGTCCCTGCTCCGCTACGGCAAAGGCCCCGCATGATCGCGTTCATCGTGCAGCGCCTGGTCCAGTCGGTGATCGTCATGCTGACGGTCGCCTTCGTGGCCTTCGCGCTGTTCAACTTCGTCGGCGACCCGATCGCCAACGTCGTCGGCCAGGACACGTCGCTCGAGGACCGGGCCAAGCTTCGCGAGAGCCTCGGCCTCAACGATCCCTTCGTGGTCCAGTTCGCCCGCTTCGTCGGCCGGGCGGCGCAGGGCGAGTTCGGCCTGTCCTACCAGCACGCGCGCCCCGTGGACGAGCTGATCCTCGAGCGCATGCCCGCGACGCTGGAACTCAGCTTCGTCGCGGCCCTGCTCGCGCTCCTGATCGGCGTGCCGATGGGCGTCTATACCGGGCTCCACCGCCGGGGGTCGCTGTCGCGCCTGCTGATGACGGTGTCGCTGATCGGGGTGTCGCTGCCGACCTTCCTGATCGGCATCCTGCTGATCCTCGTCTTCTCGGTGCAGCTCGGCTGGCTGCCCTCCTTCGGGCGCGGGCCGACGGTCGACCTCGGCTGGTGGCAGACGGGCCTGCTGACGAGCGAGGGGCTGAAGGCGCTGATCCTGCCGGCGGTGACGCTGGGGCTGTTCCAGATGACGCTGATCATGCGCCTTGTGCGCGCGGAGATGCTGGAGGTGCTGCGCACCGACTACATCAAGTTCGCGCGCGCCCGCGGGCTGACGAACCGGGCGGTCAATTTCGGCCATGCGCTGAAGAACACGATGGTCCCGGTCATCACGATCACGGGCCTCCAACTCGGCTCGATCATCGCCTTCTCGATCATCACCGAAACCGTATTCCAGTGGCCGGGCATGGGACTCCTCTTCATCCAGGCCGTGCTGTTCGCCGACATCCCGGTGATGGCCGCCTATCTCGTCCTGATGGCGTTCTTCTTCGTCGTCATCAACCTCATCGTCGACCTGCTGTACTACGTGGTCGACCCGCGCCTGCGCATCGACCGGGGAACGGCGGCCGGCCATGGCCATTGACGCGCTGCCCCCGGACGCCACCGCCCGCCCACGGCCGGCGGGCCGGTTCCGCAGGCTGATCGACAGCGAGCTGGCCTGGAGCTTCCGCCACTCGCCGGCCACGATCGCAGCCGCGGTCGTCACCCTGGTGCTGGTCCTGTCGGCGCTGCTGGCGCCCTGGATCGCGCCGCAGGACCCGTTCGACCTCGCGACCCTCGACCTGTTCGACGCCTTCACCCCGCCGGCCTGGACCGAGGGCGGGGACCCGCGCTTCCTGCTGGGAGCCGACGACCAGGGCCGGGACGTCCTGTCCGCCATCCTCCACGGCATGCGCGTGTCGCTGTTCGTCGGCTTCACCTCTGTGCTGTTCGCGGCCGTGGTCGGCGTCACGCTCGGGCTGCTGGCGGGATATCTCGGCGGCTGGGTCGACAGCGTCATCATGCGCATGGCCGACGTCCAGCTCAGCTTCCCCGCCATCCTGATCGCGCTGCTGATCGACGGCGTCGCGCGCAGCGTGCTGCCGCGCGACCTGCACGCGGACACGGCGCTCTACGTCGTCGTGCTGGCGATCGGCCTCAGCTACTGGGTGCAGTACGCCCGCACCGTGCGCGGATCGGCCCTGGTCGAGCGGTCCAAGGACTACGTCCAGGCGGCGCGCGTGATCGGCGTCCACCCGCTGCGCATCCTGGCGCACCACATCCTTCCCAACGCGATCGGCCCCGTGCTGGTGATCGCCACCATCAACCTCGCGCTCGCGATCATCACGGAGGCGACGCTGTCCTTCCTCGGCCTTGGCGTGCCGCCGACGCAGCCCTCGCTCGGGACGCTGATCCGGGTCGGCAACGACTTCCTGTTCTCCGGAGAGTGGTGGATCACCATCTTCCCCGGCATCGCCCTCGTCGCCCTCGCGCTCTCGGTCAACCTGCTGGGCGACTGGCTGCGCGACGCGCTCAACCCCAAGCTCCGCTGATGCCGCTCCTCGAAGTCCAAGACCTCCGCATCGAGCTGCCGACGCGCCGGGGCACCCTGGCCGCGGTCGACGGCGTCTCCTTCGCGATCGAGCCGGGCAAGGTGCTGGGCGTCGTCGGCGAGTCGGGTGCCGGCAAGTCGCTGACCGGGACCGCCGTGATCGGCCTGCTGGAGCCGCCGCTGCGCATCGCCGGCGGGCGCATCCTGTTCGACGGGCGCCGCATCGACAACCTGCCCTACGAGCAGATGCGGCGCATCCGCGGGCGCGAGATCGGCGCGATCTTCCAGGACCCGCTGACCAGCCTGAACCCGCTCTACACCGTGGGCCGCCAGCTCACCGAGACGATCCTGACCCATACCGAGATGACGCCGACCCAGGCACGGCGGCGCGCGGTGGAGCTGCTGGGCGAGGTCGGCATCCCCTCGCCCGAGCAGCGGGTCGACGCCTACCCGCACCAGTTCTCCGGCGGCATGCGCCAGCGGGTGGTGATCGCGTTGGCGCTGTGCGTCAATCCCAGGCTGGTGATCGCGGACGAGCCGACCACCGCGCTCGACGTGTCGATCCAGGCCCAGATCATCGCGCTGCTGAAGCGCCTGTGCCGCGAGCACGGCACGGCGGTGATGCTGGTGACCCACGACATGGGCGTGATCGCCGAGACGGCGGACGACGTCGCGGTGATGTATGCCGGCCGCATCGCCGAGATCGGGCCGGTGCGCGACGTTGTCAAGAACCCGGGCCATCCCTACACCGCCGGGCTGATGGCCTCCATCCCCGCCATCGGCGGGCCGCGCGACCGGCTGCGCCAGATCGACGGTTCGATGCCGCGGCTGTTCGAGATCCCGCAGGGCTGCGCCTTCCACCCCCGCTGCCCCCACGCCTTCGCGCGCTGCACCGCCGAGCGGCCGGAAGCGCTGCCGACGGGGCGCACACTCGCGGCCTGCTGGCTGCACGACACGCCGGAGGCCGTGGATGCCTGAGACGAAGACCCGAGGCGGCGTGGAGTTCGCCCGCCCCGCGGCCGGCGAGACGCTGGTGCGCGCCCGCGACCTCGCCTGCCATTTCGAGGTCTCGGCGCCGCTGCTGACCCGCCTGCTGGAACGGCGCCCCCGGACCATGCTGAAGGCCGTGGACGGCATCGACCTCGACGTCCGGCGCGGCGAGACCTTCTCGGTCGTGGGCGAGAGCGGCTGCGGGAAATCCACGGTCGCGCGCCTGCTGGTCGGGCTGTACCGGCCGACCGGGGGCACGATCGAGTTCGAAGGCGTCGACCTCGCCGCGCTGCGCGGCCGCGCGGAACGCGCGCCGTTCCACCGCAAGGTCCAGATGATCTTCCAGGACCCCTATGCGAGCCTCAACCCGCGCTGGCGCGTGCGCGACATCATCGCCGAGCCGATCCGCACCCACCGCCTGCTCACCGAGCCGGCGGCCCTGCGGCGGCGCGTCGACGAGCTGCTGAGCCAGGTCGGGCTGTCGCCGACCGACGCGGACAAGTTCCCGCACGAGTTCTCGGGCGGCCAGCGCCAGCGCATCTCGATCGCGCGCGGCCTCGCCTCGGAGCCGGAGTTCCTGGTGTGCGACGAGCCGACCTCGGCGCTCGACGTCTCGGTCCAGGCGCAGATCCTGAACCTGCTGAAGGATTTGCAGCGCGAGTACGGGCTGACATACCTGTTCATCAGCCACAACTTGGCCGTGATCTATCACATCTCCGATCGCGTGGGTGTGATGTATCTGGGCCGGCTGGTCGAAGTGGCGGAGGTCGGGGACCTGTTCGCCCGCCCGCTCCACCCCTATACGCGGCTGCTGCTGGAGACCGTGCCGGACCTGGAGATGTCGGGCCGGGACCGCCAGCCCATGGCCGGCGAGGTGCCGAGCCCGATCGACCCGCCGACGGGCTGCGCCTTCCACCCCCGCTGCCCCTTCGCGAACGACCGCTGCCGCAGCGAGCGGCCGCGGCTTCGCCACGCGCACGGGGCCGCCGTCGCCTGCCACGCGATCGAAGAAGCGCGCCTGCCGGTCGATTCGGCGGGAGTTCCACTGGAAGGAAGGAGAGCATGAGCGTTCTTTACGCGGGCGGCCGGGTGTTCGACGGCCGGGACTTCCTCGACGGGCACGGGGTCCTGGTCGAAGGAGCCGCCATCGCGCGCGTCGCGCCGCTGGCCGAGTTCGAGGGCCACGCCGGGCGCCGGGTCGACACCACGGGCTGCACGCTGCTGCCGGGCCTGGTCGACTGCCACGTCCATCTCGTCTTCGACGGCGGGCCCAACCCCTGGGCGGCGCTGCAGACGCAGAGACCCGGCCAGATCGCGGTCAAGGCGCTCGACAACGCGCTGCGCACCCTGCGCGGCGGGATCACCGCGGTGCGCGACTGCGGCGGCAAGGACTACATCGAGTTCGCCGCCCGCGACGCCTGCAACGACGGCCGCTTCCTCGGCCCGACGATCCGGGCCGCGGGCCGCATGGTGTGCATGACCGGCGGGCACGGCAACTCCACCGGCCGGATCGCCGACGGCGTCGACGAGGTGGTCAAGGCCGTGCGCGAGCAGATCCATGCCGGCAGCGACCTGATCAAGATCATGGCGACCGGCGGGGTGCTGACCCCCGGGGTCAACCCCGAGGACGCGCATTACAGCTTCGAGGAGCTGTCGGCCGGCGTGCGCGAGGGCCACCGCTTCCACCGGCACTGCGCCAGCCACGCCCAGGGGGCCGAGGGCATCCTCAACGCCGTGCGCGCCGGCGTCGATTCGATCGAGCACGGCATCCTCCTGAACGAGGAATGCATCGCCGAGATGCTGGCCCGGGGCACGGTCCTGGTGCCGACGCTGATCGCGATCGACACCATCCTGACCTCGACGGACAAGGCCATCCCCCCCTTCATGGTGGAGAAGGCCCAGCGCATGAAGCTGCGCCACGGCGCGTCGATCAAGGCGTTCCACGCCGCCGGCGGCATCCTGGCCATGGGCACCGACGCCGGCACGCCGTTCAACCGGCATGGCGAGAACGTGGCCGAGCTGCGCTGCATGGCCGATCTCGGCATCCCCGCGCTGGACGTGCTGCGGGCCTCGACCGCGAACGGGGCGGAGCTGATGCGGCTGTCGGACCGCGGCCGCATCGCGGACGGCATGGCGGCCGACCTGCTGCTGGTCGCGGGCGACCCGGAGGCCGACATCGAGGCGGTCGCCAGCCTCGCCAACCACCGGTTCGTGATGAAGAACGGCGTCGTCGCCCATGGCGCGGAGCAGGCCGGCGCACCGGCCGCGAAGAAGCGGCGCGGCGCGGCCGTGGCGGCGGGCTGACCCCGAGGACGCGGCGCCCGGCCAAGCACGCCGCGCGCCGCGTCCCTCAACCGCGCCCGAGAGTCCCCTGGAACAGCGGGCGCAAGGCGTGGAACTCCCGCGCGAGGAAGTCCGACAGCACCCGTATCCTCGCCGCGTGCCGCAGTTCGCGGTGGATCAGGAACCACAGGTCGCTCGACAGCTCCTCTATCGGGTCGCCGATGCGCGCCAGCCTCGGATCGGCGTCCGCGAGATAGCAGGGCAGCACGCCGAGGCCGATGCCTTCCGCAACGGCCAGGGCGAGCGAATGCAGGCTGTTGACCTTGAGGACCACGCGCGCGGAGTACGCGGCCTCCCTGAGCCAGCGCGCCGACGCCAGATGGCCGAGTTCTTCGCCGGGCACCACCCAGGGCTGGCGTCCCAGCTCGCCGGCGCCGGGGGCGGAGGACGCCGCGGCGCGGTAGGTCGCGACGGCGATCCGGCACAGCTTGCGCCCGACCAGGCTTTCGGGCGGCTCGCCGCCGGCGCGGAGTGCGGCGTCGACCTCCCGGTGGCGCAGGTCCGCCATCCCCATCCCGACGCGCAGATCGAGAAGGACGGCCGGGTGCCGGCGCCGGAACCGCGCCACCAGCGGCATCAGCGGCCCGGCGACCAGAGTGTCGACGGTCGCGAGGCGGATCGTCCCCGCGGCCTCGGCATCCTCGTTGCCGACCCTGGCCTCCAGCGCGCCGATCTGCGCCTCGATCTGCTCGGCGAGGGCGGCGGCATCCGTTCCGGCCGCGGTCAGCGACACGCCGGTGTTGTCGCGCCGGAAGACCAGCGTCCCCAGGCGTTGCTCCAGACCCTTCGCGCGCCGGAAGACGGTCGGCGTGCTCACGCCGAGCTGCGCGGCCGCGCCGGCGAAGGACCCCGCCCGCGCGACCGCCAGCACGAGGTGGAGGTCGTCCCATTGAAGCCGCTGGCCGGCGAAATCCCGCATTTCATTCCTGTTACTACCCGCATGTCATCCTAGACGGTAAGGTCCGACCGAGCAACGGAGGGCGACATGACGGCGAACAGCATCCCGTGGACGCAGGGCGAAGCCCCCTGGCAGGGCGAGTTCCGGGGAGCCGACTTCGGCTCCGGGGTCTCCATCATCTTCACGCGCATCGACCGCCCGGGAGGAGGGGTCAAGCTTCACCGCCATCCCTATTCCGAGACCTTCATCGTCAGGAAGGGAACGGTGGTCTTCTCCGACGGCACGTCGAGCTTCGAGGCTTCGGCCGGCCGGATCGTCGTGATCCCGCCGGGGATGCCGCACATGTTCTCCACCAAGAGCGACGAAGTCGAAATGATCGACATCCACGCCAATCATCGGTTCGTCACCGAGTGGCTGTAGGCAAAACAAAGAGGATACGCAGATGGCAAAGATGATCTTCCTGAACCTGCCGGTGAAGGACCTGGCTGCCTCGACCCGCTTCTACGAGGCGATCGGGTGCCGGAAGAACGAGCAGTTCAGCGACGAGAACGCATCGTCGATGGTGTGGTCGGACGCCATCACGTTCCAGTTGCTGACCCACGCGTACTACTCGACGTTCACGTCGAAGCCGATCGCCGACGCGCACCAGGCCAGCGCGATGCTCATCGCCCTGTCGCGCGACAGCCGGGAGGAGGTCGACGCCATCGTGGAGGCCGCCGCGGCCGCCGGCGGCAGGGCCGACACCCGAGAGCGCCAGGACATGGGCTTCATGTATCTGCGGACCTTCGAGGATCCCGACGGCCATACGTTCGAGCCGGCCTGGATGGACCTCGCCGCCATGACCGGGCAGGGTTGACGACGCGAGGCCGCGGACGGCCTGGCTGACGCTTCAGACGAGAGGAAGAGAGGGAACATGGTGCCAATCGCAGCAAAACCGGGCCGGCCGCTGCTGTCCGCCGCCGCCGCCATCGTCGGCCTGGCCCTGCTGGCCGCGCCGGCGACGCGAGCCCAGGCAGAGGTCGCGGATTCCAAGGGCCTCGCCGTCCACTACGACGTCCATGGCGATCTGCGCTCGGGCGGGACGCCGCTGCTCGTTCTGCACGGCGCCTACATGTCGGCCGACGCCATGGCGCCGTTCGTCGAACGGTTCGCACGCACCCGTCCGGTCATCGCGGTGGACCTGCGCGGGCATGGCCGGACCGGAGACGCCGACGGCCCGATCACCTACGAGGCCATGGCCGACGACGCCGCGGCGGTGCTGGACGCCGCCGGCGTGCGGCAGGCGGACGTGTTCGGCTACTCCATGGGCGGGAGCGCGGCGTTCCAGATGGCGATCCGGCACCCGGAGAAAGTCGCCAAGCTGGTATCCGTTTCGGCCGGCACGCGGCTGGACTCGGCCTATCCCGAGGTCCTGGCCGGCATCGCCCAGATCACCCCGGAGGTCTTCGACGGCTCGCCGATCCGGCGCGAGTACGACCGGCTGGCGCCGCGCCCGCAGGACTTCCCGATCCTGGTGGAGAAGCTGAAGGTCCTGGATGCCACGCCCTTCGACTGGAACGCGGAGATGCGCGCGCTCGGGCACAAGACCATGATCGTGATGGGCGACTACGACATCATGGGGCCGGAACACGCGGTCGAGATGTTCCGCATGCGGGGCGGCGGGGCGCCGGAGCTCGCGGCCCGGGGCTTCCTTACGGAACCGCCGCTCGCGCGGCTGCTGGTCCTTCCGGGCACGTCGCATATCGGCGTGATGGCGGAGGCGGAAACCATCGTGACCCTGGTCACGCCCTTCCTCGACGACGTCACCCCGCCCATGCCGCCGGGCTTCTTCTGACCGGCCGCGGCCGAAACGCGCAGGGTGCCGGCGATGCGGAACGCGCGGTCGTAACCAAATGGCTTCCCGCCCGTTCCTGCAACAGGACACCGTAGGGAACGGAGACCCGCCATGCGCGCCATCGCCCTGTTGCTCACCCTCGCCGTCGCGGCCTCGGGCGCGGCTGTCGCCGTCGTGGCCCCGGGCGCGGCCAGCGCCCAGGGCTTCACGCCTTACGAGACCTATACCGACCCGCTCGGCGGCCCGGCGACCCAGCCCAACCTGACGCCGCTGGCCGACGACACCGCCCTGCTGGGCCCCGAGGCGCGGCTGTCGCCGCCCTGGCTGGGCGACACCCGGCCGCCCCGCGACTTCGACGAGATCGCCGATCCGTTCGCGAACTACTGGGAATGGCGCACCGACCGGCTGCGGCAGATCCAGGAGCCATCGGAGACGATCGGGCTGGAGTAGCGCACCGGCCCGGTCACGTGGCGGTGCCCGTCTCTGCCCTGCCCGTCTCCGCCCTGCCCGCCTCCCCGTCGCGATGGGCTTCGGCCAGCACGAGGTCGGCGCCCTCCAGGATGTAGCGCGCGTAGCGGAAGTCGCGGATCCGGGCGATCCGGCCGTCCCGCCACTCCACCTTCATCAGGTAGACGGGGTGCTCGTCGCCAACCTGCTCGAAGACGGCAATCACCTCCTCGCCGCCGCCCAGACGCGCCGGAACGAGGTGGACCCTCGCGATGTCCGCGTAGATCGTGAAGAACCGCCCCACCTCGGCGCGCCCCGTCCGGTCGGCATGGGTCGCCTGGGTCAGGAGAACGTCTTCGGCCAGGAGCGAGCGCAGTGCATCCCAGTCGCGCCGGTTGAACAGCGAGGAGAACGTCGACGCCTCCGCCGAAGCGGGCCTGGCCGGGGGAGGCTCGGTCGGCGACGCCGCATTGATCTGGCGCAGCCTGATGCGACCGCGGCTCAGCGCCGCCTTGACCGCGTTGATGCTCAGGTCGAGGAGGTCGGAGATGTCCGTGAGAGAGTAGCCGAGCACGTCCTTCAGGATGACCACGCTCCGCTGGACGGTCGGCAACTCGATGAAGCGGGAGAAGGCCGCCTCGACCGCCTCCCGCCGCATGAGGACTTCGTCAGGCTCCATCGCCTGGTCCTCCGCGACCTGCGCCGCCGCTTCCATCGGCTCGCTCCGTCTCACGGCCTGGCCTCTCAGATGGTCGAGCGCGCGGTTGTGGGCGATCCGGAACAGCCACGGCCGCAGCGGGGTCCCGGCTTCCAGCCCGCCGGCGGCATCGAGGGCCCGGACGAGGACATCGTGAACGATGTCCTCGCCGTCGAAGACGGAGCCCGTGAGGCGCGCGCAATAGCGGTGAAGCTCCGGGCGTATGTCGGCCATGACCGCGAGCAGCCGCGCCCGGCCGTCGGCGGGCGGAGTCGGCGGTGCGTTGCTCAAGCAGGCGCTCCTTCGAGGATGGATATGCCCGTGTCTCCCTTCACCCCGAAGGCCAGGCCGTCTTCGTACCGCGGGTCCGTCAGCAGGGTGACGACGTGCTCGCCGAACCGGCGTGGCGGCATCGGTGCGCCAAACCGCTCCAGGTACTGCTCGACGCCGATCCCCAGCTTGGCGCCATAGGCCGAGGCCGCCGCCTCGCCGGTGCCCGTGCCGCCGATCATCTGCCGCGGGACGACGGTCTGGAAGCGAATGCCCAGCCCCCTCTCGGACGAGAGTTTATTGGCGTAGTTCGCCATGAACCACAACATGCGTTTGGCACACGCATAGCCGCCGGACATCGGCGAGCCGCCGACGGACGCGCCGCTGGACCCGACCAGGACACGGCTTGCGCGAGGCAGCGGCGTCGTCAGCGCCGCCTGGATCCAGTACAGGCCGGCCTTGACGTCGTTCTCCCAGGTGTTGCTGAACGCCTCCCAGGACAGCTCGTCGAGCGGACCCATCTCGGGCGGCGCTCCCGCGTTGAGCGCCAGGATCGTCGGTCGAACCTCGGAAACGATGCGCCGCGCCTGCGCGCGGTCGGTGACGTCGGCGGCAATGGTCGCGACGCCCAGCCGCCTCGACACGCTTTCGAGGTCGCCGGCGGTGCGGGCGACGACGGTCACCCTGGCGCCGCGGTCGACCAGCGCCTCGACAAGGCCGAGGCCGAGGCCGCGGCTGCCGCCGGTCACCACGGCGGTCTGATTCTTCAAGTCCATGATCGGCACTCCTTCATGCGTTCGGGACCATGACGTTCGAGGGCCGCTGAAAGAGTCGCTTCCGGCCGAAGAGTTTTCGCGGCGGCCGGCCCGCCGGGGCGACTCCTTTGGGATCGCCCGAACGTCTTGCGGATGGGCAGGCCAGCGACGGCCGAGCCCGTTGCCCACCCATCCACCCGCATGGCGGACCGCCTAGCACAGGAACCGGACAATGAACGATGTGCCAACGAAGCAATTGGCCGTGAAGGAAGCCGCCCCACCGTCGAACTCGCAGAAGGCCTGGGTGCTGGGGCTGACGTCCGCGGCATCGCTGATGGCGGCGCTCGACGCGATGGTGCTCGCAGCCAGCCTGACGACGATCCGCGCCGACCTCGACGCCTCGATCGAGGCGCTGGAGTGGACGCTGAACGCCTACAGCCTGAGTTTCGCGGTGCTGCTGCTGACCGGCGCCAGCCTCGGCGACCGCTTCGGGCGGCGGCGGATGTTCATCGCGGGGATCGCGCTGTTCGTCCTGGCGTCGGCCGCGTGCGCCCTTTCGACGACTGTCGGCTTTCTGATCGCGGCGCGGGCGGTCCAGGGCGTCGGCGCCGCGCTGGTGATGCCGCTTGCAATGGCGTTGCTGAGCGCGACGTTTCCCCCTCAGGAGAGGGGAAAGGCCCTGGGGATCTTCAGCGGGGTCACCGGGCTCGGCATCATCGTCGGCCCGCTGCTGGGGGGCGCGATATCCGAGGGCCTCGCATGGCAGTGGATCTTCTGGATCAACATCCCGATCGGCTTCGTCCTGGTAACGCTCGCAGGCCGCCGCATGCCGGAGAGCTTCGGACCGGACACGACGATCGACGTGCTCGGCGTGGTGCTGGTCACGCTTGCGGCGTTCGGCCTGGTGTGGGGGATCATGCGCGGAAACGAAGCCGGCTGGGCAAGCGCCGAGACCGTCTCGGTGCTGGTCGGCGGCGTGGTGCTGGCCGCCGTCTTCGTCGCCTGGGAACGCCGCGCGAAGAAGCCGCTGATCCCGCTGCGGCTCTTCCGCTCGCGCGCGTTCTCGGCCGGCGTGGGCGCCAGCTTCCTGTTCTACGCCAGCATGTATTCCGTGGTCTTCTTCCTGCCGCAGTTCTTCCAGTCCGCGCAGGGGGAAGGACCGCTCGGCGCGGGTCTGCGGCTGCTTCCCTGGACTGCGACGCTGTTCTTCGTGGCGCCGGTCGCCGGCCGGCTGGTCAACCGGCTGGGCGAGCGCCGGCTGGTCGTCGCCGGCGTGCTGATGCAAGCGCTCGGCTTCGGCTGGATCGGCCTCGTCGCCGCGCCGGACCTGCCGTTCTGGAACCTGGTGGCGCCGCTCGTCGTCGCCGGCGCCGGGGTCTCGATGGCCATGCCGGCGGCCCAGAACGCGGTGCTGAGCGCGGTCGACAGGCCGGACGTCGGCAAGGCGTCCGGCATCTTCAATATGTTCCGCTTTCTCGGCGGCGTTTCGGGAGTGGCGACCGCCGTCGCGGTGTTCGCCGTCGCCGGCGGCACCGAATCGCCCGAAGCCTTCAGCACGGGCTTCTCCGCGGCCATCGAGCTGTCCGCGATCCTATCGCTCGCAGGGGCGGCGTTCGCGCTGGCGCTGCCCGGCAGGCGCGGCAGTCCCGGCCTCGCCGGCGCGCAGGCCAAGGCCTGACGTGAAAGGCCTGAGCGTTTCCTGCACATCCGGAAACGTTCAGGCCGCGGCGTCCGGCACGGGGAAGTCCAGGCGGCAGGCGAGCCCGGCGGGGCGGAACTCGATCCGGGCGTGCCCGCCCAGGCCGTGGACGATCCCGTGCTCGACCAGGGTCAGGCCCAGACCCTTGGCCGGCGGCGTCCCGATACCGGGCCTGCCGCTCTCGACCCAGTCGAGACGGACCCGGCCGTCCTCGATCCGCCAGTCGACCGAGACCGCGCCGCCCGCGACCGACAGCGCCCCGTGGCGCGCGGCGTTGGTCGCCAGCTCGTGGAAGATCAGCGAGAGCGTCTGCGC
>NZ_DASYHS010000150.1:0-5195 GCF_035998295.1 Arenibaculum sp.
GGAAAGAACGCGATCAGGAAGACCGCGATGATGTTCATGATCGTGAAGGGGATGATCTTGACGAAGATCCGCTCGATGCTGGTGTTCGAGACGCCGGAGGAGACGAACAGGTTCTCTCCCAGCGGCGGCGTCTGGAAGCCGACGGCCAGGGTGCAGATCACGACGATGCCGAAATGCGTGGGGTCGATGCCGAGATTGTAGCCGACGGGCAGGAGCACGGGCGTCAGGATCAGGATGGCGGCGAGCGTCTCCATGAACATGCCGACGAACAGGAGGAACAGGATGATGATCGTCCACAGGACGTAGAGGTTATCCGTGGCGCTCAGCATCGCTTCGGCGATCGTGGCCGGGATGCGGTTCTCCACCAGGAGCCGGCCGAACGCCGTCGCGGTGAAGAGGATGAGCAGGACCCGGCCCGTGATCCAGGTCGTCGTCTCGAGGCACTGACCGATGTGCCGCCACTCGAGTTCGCGGTGAACGCAGAAGCCGATGAAGATCGTGTAGAAGATGGCGACGATCGCGGCCTCCGTCGGCGTGAAGAGGCCCGAATAGATGCCGCCCAGAATGACCGCCGGCGCGAGTATCGACCACTTTCCCTGCCGGACGGCCCGGCCGATCGCGCCGGCCGACCAGCCTTCGGCGGCCCCCGAATAGCCGTTCCTCCGGCTCAGGACGTAGTTCATGGCCAGCAGGCTGGCCGCCATCAGCAGTCCGGGCAGCACGCCGGCGACGAACAGCTTGGGGATGGAGACGGTGGCGAAGCTTCCGTGCCGGGCCACAGCTTCGACCGGCGGCTGCATGCCCAGCGCCGAGATCCCGAAGATCACCATCGGGATCGAGGGGGGAATGATGATGCCGAGGCTGCCTCCCGAGGCGGTGACCGCCGCCGCGTAGTCCTTCGCGTAGCCGCGCTGCGCCATGGCGGGGATCATCAGCATCCCTACCGCGGCCGTGGTGGCGGGTCCCGATCCCGATATGGCGCCGAAGAACAGGCATGCGAACACCGTGGCGGCCGCCAGCCCGCCGGTGAACGGGCCGGCGAAGGTCTCGGCCACGGCCACCAGGCGCTTCGAGATGCCCGCCGCCTCCATCAGGGCGCCCGCCAGGATGAATGCCGGCAACGCCATCAGGGGGAAGGAGCCGACCGACGTGAAGGCGATCTGCACCAGCTTGATCGGGTTCTCGCCGAGGAAGACGAACGACGCGAGCGCCGATATGCCGAGCGCGACGGCGATCGGGGACCCGATGCCCAGCAGGGCGAAGAAGGTGCCGAACAGGATGTAGACGACGGGGTTTGCCATGATGCGCGTCCTGCCGGTTGAGAGGGCGCTACTCGGCGTGGTTGGCAGCGCGGGCGCTTCGGGGCAGGCCGCCCGCGAGTTCGGCCTGGGCGATCTCCAACTCGGTCCGCGCCTCGTAGGCGTCGGGGTCGACCGTGGGGCGGCCGAGGACGAACCGGAGATAGTTGACCTGCAATACGCGGAACGCCATCAGCGCGAACGCCACGGGCAGTATCATATACAGGTACTTCATCGGAACCCCGAGGGTCTGGGACTTCCAGAACAGGTTCATCTTTTCGAAAATGAACACGTAGCTCAGGTAGACGAAGTACAAGTTGAAAGCCACCCACAGGAGGTCGGAAAACGCCTCGACGGCCGCGGCTGCCCTGGGAGGCATCAACCTGAACTGGACGGTCACGCGGTTATGCGCCGAGACCTTCGCGGCATGGCTGGCCCCGAAGAACGCGAACCAGACGAACATGTAGGTGGACAGTTCCTCGCTCCAGGAGATCGAGTGGCCGAACACCTGGCGGGAGACGATCTGCGCGAACAGGAGCGTGACGAAGGTCGCGAGGAGTATACGGCAGAGCCAGCTTTCGATGTTGTTGAGGACTGCCCTCATCCGTCGTCTCCACCGGCGTGCGTCGATCAAGCGGTCTCGGAAGGCGGGCGCGCCGGGCATGCCCCCACATGCCCGGCGCGCACCGGCTCAGGAGGTGCGTCCCAGCGCCGCCAGGGCCTGGTCGAGCTTTTCCTTGCCGCCGATCGCTTCGTGGAACTTCGGCCAGACGGCCTCGGTCGCGCGCTTGATCCACTCGGCCTCTCCGTCGGCCGGCTCCGTGATCTCCATTCCCTTGGCGACGAGGTCGGCGCGGATGCTCTCCTCCTGCGCGCGCAGGAACGCGGCGCTATGCTTCGTCGCGGCGGCGCCGGCTTCGAGGACGGCGGTCTGCACCTCCGGCGGGAGGCCCTGGAAGACGCTCTCCGACACGATCAGCGGCTCGATCGAGAAGATGTAGCAGATGTCGGTGATGTACTTCTGGACCTCGTAGAACTTCATGGCATGGACGGTGATGTAGGGGTTGTCCTGCCCGTCGACGACGCCGAGCTGCAGCGCCGTGAACGTCTCCGACCATGCCATCGGCGTCGGGTTCACGCCCCAGGACCGATAGGCGTCGATCATGATCTCGTTCTTCGGGACCCGGATGACCAGCCCCTCGAGGTCGGCGGGGGTGGCGACCGGGCGCTCGGAATTGGTCAGGACGCGGCAGCCCGAATAGGCCCAGCCGACGACGCGGACGCCGGCGTCGCGGATGGTGTTCTCGACCAGCTCCTTGCCGATCTCGCCCTGGGTGAGTTTTTCGGCGTCGTCGACGCTGCGGATGACGTAGGGCAGGGTCAGCAGCCCGACGGTCGGCGAGAACGGGGTGACGTTGTTGATGGCGAGGATGGAGAAGTCCAGCAGACCCATCGCGGCATCGTTGACGGTGTTCTGCTCGTCGCCGAGCTGGCCGTTCATGTACAGCTTCGCCGTGTAGGCGCCCTTGGTGCGGGCCTCCAGCTCCTCGATGAAGGCCTTGCCCAGTTCGTGCTGGGTGCCGCCGGCGGCATCGCCGACCGCGATGCGGAACGTTTCCTGCGCGTGCGCCCCGCCCATGGCGGTGACCATTACGGCTGCCGCCGCGGCGACAATGCTCGATCGTCCTAGAAGGGTCATGCTGCTCTCCCTGCCTGCGTTCGTGGTTCTCCCGCAAATCGGGCGGCGCGCATATCGTCGCCCGGTCGCGTCCTTTGACCGCAGCGTAACGGGGGGATTCGGGCCTTCATAGCACCAGAACCACGGATTGATAGGGCCAGCACGGACGGCTTCTTGACGAAGTCAATCGTGAGCGGTGGACAATACTGATCATTCTCTGCGGCGGATGCGAATTTGCCGCGAGGACGCATGGTTGTGCCCGGCAGGGGCCGGTCAGTGCCCGGGGGCGGGGACGTCCTGGCGAAGCTCGACCGCAAGGTCGCGCAGCGTTTCCTGAAGTCTCCGGCTCGCGCGGTAGCGCCGGTCGTGGGCGGCTGCGGTCCGGGGATCGGGCTGCAACACCCGGTATCCCGACGCCATCGCCCGCATGGCATGGTCGAGGTCCGGCTGGACCCCGCCCGCGACCGCCCCCAGCATGGCGGCGCCGAGGAGGACCCCCTCGGTCTCCGCCGGCAGGTAGACCGGGACGCCGCAGACATCGGCATGGGCCTGCATCAGGAGCCCATTGCCGGCTCCGCTGCCCGTCGCGACGATCGCTTCGACGCGGTGCCCGCCGGCCGACAGCGTCTCCACGATGTGGCGGCTCCCATAGGCGAGGGAGAAGAGGCCGGCGAGGTACAGCCGCGCGAGGTCGCGCTCGTCGCCGTCGAGCGTCAGGCCGGTGATCGCGCCGGTCATGGTCGGATCGGCGAGCGGCGACCGGTTTCCCAGGACGTCCGGAAGCACGAGACGGTCGCCCAGCAGCGCGTCGATCCCGCTCCGGGCCAGGAGGCCCTCGATGATCGCCGCCAGGGCCGCGTGGGGGTTTCCCTGCAGCCGTCCCGAGGCCGGATGGCCCTGGATCAGCCGGTCGAGGAACGCGCCGGTGGCCGACTGGCCCGCCTCCGCAAGCCACCCGTTCCCGGTGAGCGCCCCGCGATAGGGCCCCCAGACGCCCTGGACGGGCAGGCGTTCCACCGACTGGATCAGCAGGCAGCTCGAGGTCCCGGCGACCAGCGCCAGCCGGGCGTCCGGAGCGGTTGCGGGGTCGACGCTGCCGAGGACGCCGATGGCGCCGGCATGCGCGTCGATCGCGGCGGCCGCCACGGGCGTTCCGGGCTCCAGGCCGAGCTCCCGGGCCGCGCGCGCCGACAATCCCGCCCCGAGCGGCGTGCCGGGCGGCAGCACTTCGGCGCCGACGACGGCGTGGTGCCGGTCCAGCAGGTCCGTGAGCCCGACCGACGCCAGGAGGCTGAGCGGCCAGCCGGTGCCGCCGGCCCGGTGGGCGCCGTAGTCGAAGCACCACTTGCACACCGTCGTGCAGGAGGAGCGCGCGTCGCTGCCGGTCGCGCGCCAGGTCAGCCAGTCGCCGAGGTCGCGTGCCCGGCCCAGGCGGCGCCACAGGTCGGGCCGGTGCCGCTTGACCCAGAGCAGCTTGGGCAGCTGCATCTCCGGCGAGATCGTACCGCCCACCTGCTCCAGCGCGACGTCGCCGGTCGCGGTGATCTCCGCCGCTTCCGCAACGGCGCGGTGGTCCATCCAGACGACGACGTCGCGCGTGGGGGAGCCGTCGCCGAGCGCCAGCGGCTCTCCCTCCCCGGTCGAGAGCACCAGCGAGCAGGTCGCGTCGAAGCCGATCCCGGCCACCTGCCCGGGCCGGGCGCCGGCCTTGGCGAGGGCTTCGCGCACCGCCGCCGAGACCGCGTCCCAGATGTCCCCGCTCGACTGCTCGACCCGTTCGCCGGGCAGCCGCCAGATGCCGATGTCCCGGCTGGCATGGCCCAGGCGGCGGCCGTCCGCGTCGAACAGGCCGGCCCGGGCGGAGCCGGTGCCGACGTCGACGCCGAGGACCAGGTGCTTCATGAGCGGTCCTCCAGCAGCCGCACCTCGAAGCCGAGCCGCCGGCTCAGCGCGATCATCTCGTGCAGGATGTCGCCGTAGGCGACCGCGACGTGGTTGCTCATGAAGTGGGCCATCAGCGTGTCGCGGCCGATGCCCAGGTCGGCGACCATGATCGGCCATTCGCGCGTGGTGCCGGTCCACCATGCCTGCAGGACGTCGCGCGGCAG
This sequence comes from Arenibaculum sp., assembly GCF_035998295.1. Lineage (NCBI taxonomy): Bacteria > Pseudomonadati > Pseudomonadota > Alphaproteobacteria > Rhodospirillales > Azospirillaceae > Arenibaculum > Arenibaculum sp. Next base: position 5,085 of record NZ_DASYHS010000150.1, read on the forward strand.
GCGCACGACCTCGCCGCGCCCGACATCCATCACCGGCCGGTCGCCGTCGAGCCAGGCCCGGGCCCAGGTGATCGCGCCGGGCAGGCTCTCGCCGGTGAAGGTGCCGCCGGG
>NZ_DASYHS010000086.1:0-31418 GCF_035998295.1 Arenibaculum sp.
CTGCGCCAGCTTGCCCGGCGTCATGCCGGGCCGCGCCAGCACCCGGGCGCGCTGGACGAAGGCCGGCGCGCTCACCACCGCGATCGCGTCGACGCGGCGCTCGTTGCCGGACTCGAACAGCAGCGGGATGTCCAGCACCGCCAGCGGCACCTTGCGCCGCGCGCACCGGGCCAGGAAACGCTGCTGCGAGCGGCGCACCAGCGGATGGACGATCGCCTCCAGCCGCTTCAGTGCCGGCGGGTCGCCGAAGACCCGCGCGCCCAGCGCTTGGCGGTCGACGGCGCCGTCCCGCACCACGTTGGGAAACGCCTGCGCGATCGGGCCGACGGCGTCGCCGCCGCGCCCCAGCAGCCGGTGGACCGCGGCGTCCGAGTCATGGACCGGCACCCGGAGCGTGCGCAACATGCGCGCGGCCGTGCTCTTGCCCATGCCGATCGATCCCGTGAGGCCGAGGACGACCATGGTGCTCAGCCGCCCTCGAGCACGAAACGGCGCAGTTCCGCCGTCACCTCCGGCGCACGCCCGAACCAGGCCTCGAATCCCGGCCGCGCCTGGTGCAGCAGCATGCCCAGCCCGTCGACGACGGGGTTGCCGCGCGCCGCTGCCGCGCGCAGCAGCGGCGTCTCCAGGGGGGTGTAGACGATGTCGGTCACCAGCGCCGCGCGCGGCAACGCGTCCAGCGCAAGGTCGAGCGGCGGATGCCCGGCCATGCCCTGGGTCGTGGTGTTGACCAGCAGCGCGGCGCCGTCCAGCGCCTCGGCGCGCGCGGCCCAGTCGAGCACGCGGACCGGGCAGGCGAGGCCGCCGCCCAGCTCGTCCGCGAGCCGTTCCGCCCGCTCGCGCGTGCGGTTCAGCAGGCGGATCTCCGGGGCGCCCGCATCGGCCAGGGCCACCAGCACCGCCCGCGCGGCCCCGCCGGCACCCAGCACGACGGCCGGGCCGGCCGCCGCCGTCCAGCCCGAAGCGCCTGCGCGCAGGTTCTCGACGAAGCCAAAGCCGTCGGTATTGCGGCCCTCCAGCGTGCCGTCCTCGTGGACGAGGATCGTGTTGACGGCGCCGATCCGCCGCGCCGTCGCGTCCAGCCGGTCGAGGGCGGCGATCACCGCCTCCTTGTGGGGCACGGTGACGTTGGCGCCCCGGAAGCCCAGCTTCGGCAGCGCGCGCACGGCTTCGGCCGCCCCGTCCGGCGGCACCGCCATCGGCACGTAGGCGCCGTCGATCCCGTAGCGTTCCAGCCACCAGCCGTGCAGGCGCGGCGAGCGGCTATGGGCCACGGGCCAGCCCATGACGCCGGCGACGCGGGCCTTGGCGCTCAGGATCATGACGGCACCGCCCCGTGCACGCGCAGGAAGCCCAGCAGGGGGAGCAGCGGCAGCCCCAGGATCGTGAAGAAATCTCCGCGTACCCGGGAGAAGAGCTGCGCCCCCAGGCCCTCGAGCTGGTAGGCGCCGACCGTCGTCAGCACCGCCTCGCCGGCCTCGGCGAGATAGCGGTCCACGAAGCCCGGCGAGAGCGTGCGCATCGTCAGCTCGGCCGCGTCCAGGTGGTGCCATAGCCGCTGCCCGTCGCGCACCACGACCGCGCAGGTGACGAGCCGGTGGGTCCGCCCGGACAGGGCGGCAAGCTGCGCGCGCGCCGCATCGGGGTCTTCGGGCTTGTCGAACCAGCGTCCCTCGCAGTCCAGCATCTGGTCGGCGCCGATCACCAGCGCGCCCGGATACCGGGGCGAGACCCGCATCGCCTTCAGCTCGGCCAGCGCCTCGGCGACCTCCCCGGCTTCCATCCCCGCGGCCCGGCAGGAGGCCTTGATCTCCGCCTCGTCCACCGCGGCCGGGTGGCGCCGGACGACCAGCCCGGCCCGGCCCAGCATCTCCGCGCGCGCGGCCGAGCCGGAGGCGAGCACGACCTCGGGCGCGTCCGCCGCCATCATCCGTCCGCCCTCCGGCCGGGCTGGCGGCGCGCCAGCAGCATCATGATCTCGGCCGCGGTCTCCTCGATCGAGCGGCGCGTCACGTCGATGACGGGCCAGCCGCGGCGGCTGTAGAGGCGCCGCGCCTCCGAGACCTCGGCGCGCACGACTTCCGGGTCGACGTAGTCGGTGTCGTCGGCCTGGTTGAGCAGGCGCAGCCGGTTGCGCCGGATCTGGATCAGGCGGTCCGGGTCCTTGGTCAGGCCGACGATCAGCGGGCGGGTCAGCTGCTCCAGTTCCGGCGGCAGCGACACGCCGGGGACGAAAGGCACGTTGGCGGTCTTGATGCCGCGGTTGGCGAGATAGATGCAGGTCGGCGTCTTGGAGGTGCGCGACACGCCGACCAGGATCACGTCGGCCTCGTGCAGCTCCCAGGCGGACTGCCCGTCGTCGTGGGCGAGCGCGAAGTCCATCGCGTCCATGCGCCCGAAATATTCCGCGTCGAGGATGTGCTGGCGGCCGGGCTGGCTCTGGCTTTCGAGGCCGAGATGGGCGGCCAGGGCATTGATCAGCGGGTCGAGCACGGGAATGCACGGCACCTGCAGGTCGCGGCACACCTCCTGGAGGCGCCGGCGCAGCCCCTCGTCGACCAGGGTGAACATCACCAACCCTGGATTGTCTCTGATTCCCTCGATGACCATGTCGAGCTGCCGCGCCGTGCGGACCAGGTTCCAGAAATGCTCGACCGGTTCGACGTGGTCGAACTGGGAGACGCAGGCCCGGGCGACGGAGTTGATGGTCTCGCCCGTCGCGTCCGACACGAGGTGGAGGTGGAACTGCTTCTGATTCGGGGCCATCCGCTCGGAAACCCTGTGAATGAGTCGGGGATAACTCGGGAAAAGTCGGGGATGAACGCACAGCACTCCGTTTTGCGCCATCCGTCCCTCGAGCATACCGGATTCCATACCGGCGCCGGACACCTTTCCCGGCCGGCTGGGGACTCGAGAAAAAGGCCGGCCTCCGGGCCGGTTATCCCCAGCATCCCCAAACAGGTGGAAATGCTATACCACCCCGCCCCGGCAGCCGTTAAGCCCCGCGATTCGCGCACAGTGCCCGCAAGCCGTTCCGCGATTCTGGGGATAAGATCGTGGATAGGGAGTAATCACCGTTTTCCACAGCCATCCACCACACCATCCACCCTTTTCAAAAAAAAAGATTCCCTGTTAGGAAGGTGGCATGTTGTACAGCGGTGTTTCCGGGAGAATGGCTTGGCGACGAGTGGCAAACCCTTCCTGCGCGCCCTTCGGGGCGAGGCCTGCGAGCGTCCGCCGTTCTGGCTGATGCGCCAGGCCGGCCGCTACCTGCCCGAGTACCGGGCGATGCGGGCGAAGGCCGGGTCGTTCCTGGACCTGTGCTTCAACCCGGAGTTGGCGGAAGAGGTTACGTTGCAGCCGCTGAGGCGGTACGGGATGGATGCCGCCATCCTGTTCAGCGACATCCTCGTGGTCCCTCACGCGCTCGGCCAGCCGCTCGACTACGTCGAAGGGGAGGGCCCGCGCCTCGACCCGGTCCGTTCGGCCGAGGACTTGGCACGGCTTTCGGCCGAACGGCTGCACGAGCGGCTCGCCCCGGTCTACGAGACGGTCGACCGGCTCTCCCGCTCCCTCCCGGCGGAAACGGCGCTGATCGGCTTCGCGGGATCGCCCTGGACCGTGGCCTGCTACATGGTCGAGGGCGGCGGCTCTAAGGAGTTCGCCCAGGTCAAGGCCTGGGCCTACCGCGATCCCGACGGCTTCTCGGCGCTGATCGACATGCTGGTCGCGGCGACGGTCGACTACCTGTCGGCACAGATCGCCGCCGGCGCCGAAGCGGTTCAGCTTTTCGACAGCTGGGCGGGGGTGCTGCCCGCGCCGCAGTTCCGCCGCTGGGTGGTGGAGCCGACGGCGCGCATCGTGACGGCCCTGAGGGCGGGGCATCCCGACGTTCCGGTGATCGGCTTCCCGCGCGGCGCCGGGCTGCTCTACGCCGAATACGCCGATGCGACCGGCGTCGATGCGCTCGGCCTCGACACCGCGGTGCCGCCGGAATGGGCGGCGCTGACGTTGCAGACGCGCTTGACGGTCCAGGGCAACCTCGACCCGATCATGCTCGTCGCCGGCGGGGAGGCGCTGTCGGCGGCCGCGCGCAACGTCCTGGAAGCGCTCGCCGGCGGGCCGTTCGTGTTCAATCTCGGCCACGGCGTCGTGCAGTCGACGCCGCCCAAGCATGTCGGCCAGCTCGCGGCGCTGCTGCGCGCCTGGCCGGCACTATCGTGACGGCCGGGGCTGGACGCCCGGCCGGCCCGGCATAGGTATCGGGCATGTCCAAGCCGCGAATTGCCGTCGTCCTGTTCAATCTCGGGGGTCCCGACCGTCCCGAGGCGGTCAGGCCGTTCCTTTACAACCTGTTCTCCGACCCCGCCATCATCGGCCTGCCGGCGCCGTTGCGCCTCCCCTTGGCCTACCTGCTGGCCCGCCGGCGCGCGCGCGCGGCCGCGGCGATCTACGACAGCCTCGGCGGTGGCTCGCCGCTGCTGCCCAACACGCAGGCTCAGGCCCGCGCGATCGAGGCGGCGCTGGCCGACATGGGCGAGGTGCGGTGCTTCGTCGCCATGCGCTACTGGCACCCCATGAGCGAGGAATGCGCGTTGCAGGTCCGGGAGTTCGATCCGGCGGAGATCGTGCTGCTGCCGCTGTATCCCCAGTTCTCGACCACGACGACCGCCTCCAGCCTGCGGGTCTGGCACCGGGCGGCGAAGCTGGCCGGGATCGACCGGCCGACCCGGGTGGTGTGCTGCTATCCTTCCGAGGACGGTTTGATCGAGGCGCAGGCGAAACTGATCCGCGATCATTACGATCGTGCTGGCCGCCATGGCCGCCCGCGCATCCTGTTCTCCGCCCACGGCCTGCCGAAAAAGGTCGTCGAGCGGGGCGACCCCTACCAGTGGCAGTGCGAGCGGACCAACGAGGCGATCGTCGCCCGGCTGCGCGCGGACGGCCTCGACCCGGACTGGGTCGGCTGCTACCAGAGCCGGGTCGGGCCGCTGGAATGGATCGGCCCCTCGACGGACGCCGAGATCCTGCGCGCCGGCCGGGACGGCGTCCCGGTCGTGGTGGTCCCGACCGCCTTCGTGTCGGAACATTCCGAAACGCTGGTCGAGATCGAGGAGGAGTACCGCCACCTCGCGGCCGCCAACGGTGTGCCCTGGTTCGAGCGCGTCCCCGCGGTGGGCGTCGAGCCCGGCTTCATCGGGGGGCTGGCGCGACTCGTCCGGGCGGCGCTGGCCAGTGGGGCGGCCAGTGGGGCGGCCGGCGGCTGCGCGCTGCGCAGCGAGGCCGGCGGCCGGATCTGCCCCGGCCGGCTCGGCGGCTGCCCGCAGGTGGCGGCATGAGGGAAGGGGGCCTCGATTGTACGATTGGGTGAAGGCGTTCCACGTCGTCAGTATCATCGCCTGGATGGCAGGGCTGCTGTACCTGCCGCGGCTGTTCGTCTACCACGCGGCGGCCGAGCCGGGATCGGCCGCTTCCGAGACGTTCAAGGTGATGGAGCGGCGCCTGCTGCGCGCGATCATGAACCCCGCGATGGTCGCGACCTACGTGTTCGGCATCTGGCTCGTGCTGCTGGTGCCGGACTGGATGAGCCAGGGCTGGCTTCACGCGAAGCTGGCGCTCGTCCTCGGCCTGACGGCCGCGCACATGATGATGGCGGGCTGGCGCCGCGCCTTCGCCGAGGACCGCAACGCTCGGTCCCAGCGCTTCTTCCGGATCGCCAACGAAGTGCCGACGGTGCTGATGATCGCGATCGTGATCCTGGTCATCGTGAAGCCGTTCTGAGGCGCGCGCGCGTTCACCTTGCCGCGACCAGCGTCCCGGCGAAGAGGACGGGGCCCGTCGGGCCGCCGCTCGGCGAACCGCCCGAAGGCTCGAGGCTGACCGCCAGGGTCACGCCCGGCCGGAGCAGGTCGGCCGGCATGCGGTCGAGCGGAAGGAGGGTGACCTCCGAGCCCGCGACGAGCCCGAGGGACACCGGTGTCCCCTGGCCGGGGACCGCCCACAGCTCGTAGCTTCGTCCCGGCGGGACCGTCCGCTCCCCGACCGGCGTGACGGTCGCGCGCTCGTCCTCGGGAATGCGGATCGCGAAGGCCGGCTCCGTCCCTTCCTGGAGGACGGCGACCAGAGCGGGGCCTGCCCGGGAAACTGGCTGGGGGACCGGCTGCAGCGCGACCGCCACGGCCAGGACCGTCGCGGCCATGGCCGAAACCGCCGCGATCCGCCAGAGCAGCACGTCGTTCCACAGGCGGACGAGGAGCCCGGGCCTGCGCGCGGGTTCGACTTCCCTCTCGATGCGCGACCACAGGTCCGGCGGCGGCGCCACGGGGCGGACCGTCCCGGCGAGGCCGGACAGCCGCTCCTGCCAGGCTGCGACCTGTTCGCCCAGCACGGGATTGGATCGAAGCTCGGCCTCGAAGCGCCGGCGCTCGGCGCCGCGCAGCGTCCCGAGCACGTATTCGGCCGCGCGAAGGTCCTCGTCGGGGCCGGGATCGTCCGTCATCGCTCGAGGCAGTCCCGCAACGCGCCGAGCCCGCGCAGGATCCAGCTCTTGACCGTTCCGAGCGGCTGTTCGAGCCGCTCGGCGATCTCGGCATGCGAGCAGCCCTCGACATAGGCGAGCACGATGCTCCGCCTCGGCCCGTCCTTGAGTTCGCCGAGGCAGGCTTTCAAGGCGGCGCGCTCCTCGACCGGCTCCGGCGGCACGCCGGCGATGGCGCCGGCCGCTTGCGCATCGTCGATCTCCATGGTTCCCGGTGGCGCCCGCCTCGTTTCGGAGGCACGCAGGTCGAGCGCGCGGAACCTCAGGATTCCGAGGACCCACGCCTGCCCGGTGCCCATGCCGGGCTCGAACCGGGCGGCATTGCGCCAGATCTGGACGAAGGCGTCCTGGACGGCCTCCTCGGCGAGGCGGCGGTCGGCCAGCATCCGGACCGCGAGGCCGAGCATGAGGGCCGCATGGCCGCGATAGATCGCACGCAGCGCCGACACGTCTCCCGCCGCGCAGCGCCGGATGAGAGGAGCGAGATCGTCGTCGGTGGGGAGCGGCACGGCGGTCGGCACGGCGGTCGAAAATCCAATGAACGCGGGAGCGGATCCGCCCGTCCCGTCCCGGCGACCTGCGCGGGTGCGGCGGACGTACGGCCGGGATGGCCGCCGCCGCCAGTGAGAGTATGTCGCGATCGCCATCATTCCAGCGCTGCTCCTTCGATCGGGCATACGGCGGCTTTGCCTGCCGTGGATGCGCGGCGGCGTCACGCGGCGACCGGCCTGCCGGCGAGCCGGGCCTGCCAGAGGACGAGAAGCGGCGTGGCGATCAACTCGAGGCCGAGGCCGACGAGGTGCGGAAGGGTCGGCTCTCCCGAGGCCAGCAGCGACAGGCCCCGTGCGAGGCCGCCGCAGAAGACGAGTGCCGCGGCGAGCCGGAAGCGCCGGGTGCGCCGCTCGATCTCGGGGACCGTGGAAAGGAAGGTCAGCCCGATCGCCAGGAGGAGCCCGGACAGGTAGCGGAAATGGCTGTCGAGGTCGGCGTCGGGAGCGTCGGTCCCGACCAGGCCGGGGCCGAGCACCACCCCCGCGGCTCCGGCGCCGATCGGCACGATGCACAGCACCGAGACCACCGCCTGGAGCACGCGCCGCTCCACCCCGTTCCCCCTGGCGTTCATGGCGTCGTCCCTTCCTGCCCCGTCGCCATTCAAGACCGGCGGGAGGGACGGCGGCGAATAAATTCGTGCGCCCTGCATCCGCCGTCGGCGGCGCGGCCGTAGGTGTGTCGAGCGCGCCGCCGGGCGCGCCCAACACGACGAGGACAACACCATGCGCACGACCATCAAGATGCTGCTCGCCGCCGGGTCGCTCGCCGCGCTGTCGGCCTGTGCCCAGTCGCAGGCCGATACCCAGGCCGATACGATGTCGAAGCCGATGGCCATGACCACGTCGCCGGGAATGGCCTCCGGGACCGTCACGGTCGGCGGCCAGCCGATGCTCGCGAACCGGACCATCGTGGACAACGCCGTCAACTCCCGGGACCATGAGACCCTGGTCGCCGCCGTCACGGCCGCGGGCCTGGTCGACACGCTCCGCGGAGCCGGGCCCTTCACGGTCTTCGCCCCGACCGACGCCGCTTTCGAGCGCCTTCCGCCCGGTACCGTCGAAACGCTGGTCCGTCCCGAGAACAAGGCGGCGCTCACCGGCGTCCTGACCTATCACGTCGTCCCCGGCCGGCTCGACATGGCGGCGCTGCAGGAGCGGATCACCGCCGGCAACGGCTCCGCGACCCTAGAGACCGCGTCCGGCGGGATGCTGACCGCGATGATGAACGGCCCCAGCAACGTCGTGGTGCGCGATGCCGCCGGCCAGGTCGCGGCCATCTCGACCTACGACGTCTACCAGTCCAACGGCGTCATCCACGTCGTCGACTCGGTCCTGATGCCGAAGTGATCGCTACCGGGGGAGGCGGCGGCCAGCCGCCTTCCTCAGCGCGCGCGGCTTTTCCTCCATCGGCGGGCTACCGCCTTCTCCGCCTCGACCAGGACGAAGACCGCGGCGCCTGCGACGGCGACCAGTCCCCAGGTCCCGGCATCGATCGGCGCGGTGCCGAACAGCGCCTGCATGAACGGCAGGTAGGTGAAGCCGAGCTGGAGCGCCGCGGCGACCGCGATCGAGACCAGCACCGGACGCGAGCCGAACAGCGCTTCGAGGTTCAGCGAAGGCGCCAGGATGTAGCGCGCGTTCCACAGGTAGAAGATCTCGCCCATCACCAGCGCGTTGACCGCGGCGGTGCGCGCCTCCTCGATCGTCCCGCCCTGGAAGCCCACCCACAAGAACAGCCCGAACGATCCCGGGACGAGCAGCGCCGTCACCGCGCCGATGCGCCAGAGCAGGTAGCCGGACAGCAGGGGCGCCTCGCGCGGGCGGGGCGGGCGGTCCATGATGTCGGTCTCCGGCCGCTCGAAGGCGAGTGCCAGGCCGAGCGTGACGGCGGTGATCATGTTGACCCACAGGATCTGCACCGGCGTGATCGGCAGCGCCTGGCCGAGCAGGATCGACACCAGGATGATCGTGGCCTGCGCGGCGTTGGTCGGCAGGATGAACAGGATCGCCTTGCGCAGATTGTCGTAGACCGTGCGCCCTTCCTCGACCGCATGGGCGATGGAGGCGAAGTTGTCGTCGGCCAGTACCATGTCCGAGGCCTCCTTGGCGGCCTCGGTGCCTTTCTGCCCCATCGCGATCCCGACATCCGCGCGTTTCAGGGCCGGGGCGTCGTTGACGCCGTCGCCGGTCATCGCGACCGAGGCGCCGGAGGCCTGGAGGGCGCGGACCAGGCGCAGCTTGTGCTCGGGGGTCGTGCGCGCGAAGATCTCGGCCTCCCGGGCGAGCGCGGCAAGCTCGGTATCGTCCAGCGCTTCGAGCTCGGCCCCGGTCACGGCGCCGCGCTCGCCGCCCAGCCCGAACTCGGCCCCGATCGCGCGCGCGGTGCCGGCATGGTCGCCAGTGATCATCTTGACCGGGATGCCGGCGCTTCGGCAGGCCCGGACCGCCTGGACCGCCTCCGTCCGGGGCGGATCGACCAGGCCGACCAGGCCGAGCAGGACCAGGCCGCGCCCGACGTCGTCGAAGGCGATCGCGGTCGCCGCCGCCGGCATCTCGCGCGTGGCGACGGCCAGAACGCGCTGGCCCCGCGCCGCCAGCGCCGCGATGCGGTCGTGCCAGGCCGCCGCGTCCAGAGGGGCGGGGCCGTCCCGGCGCAGCTCCCGTTCGCACATCTCGATCACGCGCTCGGGGGCGCCCTTGACGTAGGCGGCGGCATGGCCCTCGTGGTCGTGGTTCAGCGTCGCCATGAACCGGTGCTCGGACTCGAACGGGATCAGGTCGGTGCGCGGGCGGACGCGGCGCTCCTCCGCCGGGTCGATCCCGGCCTTGGAGCCGAGCGTCAGCAGCGCGCCGTCGGTCGGGTCTCCCTCGACCCCCCATTCGCCGTCCCGCTCGGTCAGGCTCGCATCGTTGCAGAGCACGCCGGCACGGATGATCTCGGCCAGCACGGCGTCCTCGCGCGGGTCGACCGCCCGGCCGCCATGGCTGAAATCGCCGTCGGGGCGGTAGCCGATGCCGCCGACGTCCCAGCTCGCGTCGGCGGCGGCGACCTGCTGGACCGTCAGTTCGTTGCGGGTCAGGGTCCCGGTCTTGTCCGAGCAGATCACGCTGACCGAGCCGAGCGTCTCGACCGCGGGCAGGCGTCGGATGATGGCGTTGCGCCCCGCCATGCGCGTGACGCCGATCGCGAGCGTGATCGTCATGACGGCGGGCAGGCCCTCCGGGATCGCGGCGACGGCGATGCCGACCGCGGCCATGAACATCTCGGCCGCCGCGTAGTCGCGCAGCAGGACCCCGAAGGCGAAGGCGCCGGCGGCCAGCGCCAGGATGGCGACGGTCAGCTGCCGGCCGAACCGCTCCATCAGCGCGACCAGCGGCGTCTTCAGGACCTCCACCCCGGCCAGCAGGGTGCTGATCCGGCCGATCTCCGTCGCCTGCCCGGTCGCCACCACGACGCCCTGTCCCTGGCCGTAGGTCACGAGCGTCCCGGAATAGGCCATCGAGGTCCGGTCGGCCAGGTCGGCCCCGGGTGGCACGGGCTCGGCCGATTTGGACACCGGGACGGACTCTCCCGTCAGCGCCGCCTCCTGGATCTGCAGGGTCTTGGAGCGTACGATCCGCAGATCGGCCGGGACCTTGTCGCCCGACGCGAGATAGACGAGGTCGCCCGGGACCAGTTCCTCCGCCGGCACGGTGATGCGCCGCCCCGCGCGCAGCACGCCGGCCTGCGGCGACAGCATGACCCGGATCGCGTCCAGCGCCTGTTCGGCCTTGCCCTCCTGGAAGAACCCGATCAGCGCGTTGAGGACGACGACGCCGAAGATGACGCCGGCGTCGACCCATTCGCCGAGCAGCAGGGTGACGGCGCCGGCGCCGATCAGGACGTAGATGAGCACGTCCTTGAACTGGCCGAGGAAGCGCAGCAGCGCCGGGCGCCGCGCGGCCGCCTCCAGGCGGTTCGGGCCGGATTGCGCCAGCCGGCGGGCGGCCTCGTCCGGGGCGAGCCCGTCGGGACCCGTGCCGAGGCGCTCCAGGACGCGTCCGGCCGGCTCCGCGTGCCAGGTCCCTGCCGGCGGCCGGTCGAGGGTTCCGGCGTCTTCTCGACGGTCCATCGTGTCTCCTTCGGGCGTCTCGCGCGTACCCGGACATCCGGGATAGAACGAACGAACAGTTCCGGTTTCGTTTGACTTGCTTTCCGGCTTGGGCTAACCATCAGCGAGTCGCAAGGCCTGTTTTCCGAGAATCCTCGTCATTTCTCCGGCGCCCATCCCCAGGGCGTCGTCCCCCGGCCGAATCACCGCGTTGCCGTGCAGCGGGTCCCGACGACCTCTTCTCCAGCCGTATCTTCCCACGGGCACACATGAACCTGAACGAGTTGAAATGTAAGACGCCTGCCGAACTTCTTGCGTTCGCGGAAGAGCTGCAGATCGAGAACGCCAGCAGCCTGCGCAAGCAGGACATGATGTTCGCGATCCTGAAACAGCTCGCCGAGAACGAGGTGCCGATCTTCGGGGACGGCGTCCTGGAGATCCTGCAGGATGGGTTCGGATTCCTGCGGTCGCCGGAGTCCAACTACCTGCCGGGTCCGGACGACATCTACGTCAGCCCCAGCCAGGTGCGGCGTTTCGGCCTGCGCACCGGCGACACGGTCGAGGGGCAGATCCGCGCGCCCAAGGACGGCGAGCGCTACTTCGCGTTGCTCAAGGTCAACACGATCAACTTCGACGCGCCCGACAAGGTCAGGCACCGCATCAACTTCGACAACCTGACGCCCCTCTACCCGGAGGAGCGCCTGCGCATGGAGGTCGACGACCCGACGAAGAAGAACTTCACGGGCCGGATCATCGACCTGGTGGCGCCGCTCGGAAAGGGGCAGCGCGCGCTCGTCGTGGCGCCGCCGCGGACCGGCAAGACGGTGATGCTCCAGAACATCGCCCATTCGATCGCGTCCAACCATCCCGAATGCTACCTGATCGTCCTGCTGATCGACGAGCGGCCGGAGGAAGTCACCGACATGGCGCGCAGCGTGCGCGGCGAGGTGATCAGCTCCACCTTCGACGAGCCGGCGGTGCGCCACGTCCAGGTCGCGGAGATGGTGATCGAGAAGGCCAAGCGCCTGGTCGAGCACAAGCGCGACGTCGTGATCCTGCTCGACAGCATCACGCGCCTCGCGCGCGCCTACAACACGGTCGTGCCGAGCTCGGGCAAGGTGCTGACGGGCGGCGTCGACGCCAACGCGCTGCAGCGTCCCAAGCGCTTCTTCGGCGCGGCCCGCAACATCGAGGAGGGCGGCTCGCTGACGATCATCGCGACCGCGCTGATCGATACCGGCTCGCGCATGGACGAGGTGATCTTCGAGGAGTTCAAGGGCACCGGCAACTCCGAGATCATCCTCGACCGCAAGCTCAGCGACAAGCGGACCTTCCCGGCGATCGACATCACGAAGTCCGGCACCCGGAAGGAGGAGCTGCTGGTCGACCGCGGCACCATCTCCAAGATGTGGGTGCTGCGCCGGATCCTGATGCCGATGGGCCCGGTGGACGCGGTCGAGTTCCTGCTCGACAAGCTGAAGCACACCAAGAGCAACTCGGACTTCTTCGAGTCCATGAACCAGTAGCGGGAACCGTCAGCCCGGTCTGCGCAAGGGGCGGGGTCGTCAGACCCCCTCCAGGCGCTCCGCCGGCAGCTCGACGGTGATCCTCGTCCCCTGGCCGGCGTCGCTCTCGATGCCGATCTTGCCCCCGTGCAGCTCGACCAGCGAGCGGACGATCGGCAGGCCGAGGCCGGTGCCGGTGGCGTCCAGGCGGCGCGTACGGCTGGACTGCGCGAACGGCTGGAGCACCAGCGCGATCTCCTCGGCCGGGATGCCGATCCCGGTGTCCGCGACCGTGATCGTCGGACGGCCCTCCCGCAGATCCGCGACCATTTCCACCCTGCCGCCCTCCGGGGTGAACTTGACGGCGTTGCTGAGCAGGTTGACCAGGATCTGCTGCAGCGCGCGCCCGTCGGCGCGCAGCCTGGACAGCCGCGCGTCGCGCGCCGTCCGCAACTCGATCGACTTGCGCGCCGCGGCCTCCGCGACGAAGCGCGCGGAGCGGGCCAGCAGGTCCTCGACCTCCACCGGCCCCTCGTCCAGCTCGAAGCGCCCCGCCTCGATCTTGGCGAGGTCGAGCAGCCCGTTGATCAGGTCGAGCAGGTGGCAGGCGCTGGTATGGACGTCGCGCAGATAGCCCTCGTAGCGCGCCGGCAGCGGCGCGTCGAGCTGCAGCAGCATCAGGTCGCTGAAGCCGATGATCGCGTTCAGCGGCGTCCGCAGCTCGTGGCTCATATGGGCCAGGAAGTCGGATTTCGCCCGGCTCGCCTCCTCGGCGGCGGCCCGCGCGCGCTCCAGTTCCAGCTCGCGGTGCTTGTGGCCGGTGATGTCCTGCATCACGCCCAGCGAGCGGACGACCCCGCCCGACGCGTCGCGGAAGAAGTCGACGATCGCCCGGACGTGCCGAAGCTCCTCCCGCGGGCCGACCCGCAGCCGCAGGTCCAGCGTCAACGGCGTTCCGGCGGCAAGCGCCGTCGCGTGCCGCTCGAGGAACGCGTCGCGGTCGTCGGGATGCAGGCACTCCGCCAGTGCCGTCCTGGCCGACCCCGGGCCGGCCAGGAACCGCTCGACGCTTAGGCCGTGGATCGCCGCCAGCACCGGCGAGCAGTGCAGGCACCGGTCCTCGACCTCGTCCCATACCCAATAGCCGAGCCGCGCAAGCTCCGCCCCGTGCCGGAGCAGCGTCTCGTTCTCCTCCAGCGCGCGTTCGCGCCGCTTGAACTCGGTGATGTCGGTGCGGACCAGCGTCGTCCAGCCCTCGCCGGTCCGGCGCTCCTGGACCATGAACCAGCGGTCGTGCCGGGTCGGCGCGACGAGCGGCGCGCCGTCGGCCCTGCGGTGGTGCTCGATCCGCGCGGCGAGCCAGGCCTCGTACTCCCCGGGTTCGACGCGCGGGCCGGTGCCGAGCCGCCAGGCCCGCCTCTGCATCTCCTCGAAGCCGGTGCCGCGCAGTTCGGACGGGGTCCGGCCGTAGACGGCGGCGAACGCGTGGTTGCACACGACCAGCCGGTCCAGCTCGTCGAACAGGGCGAAGCCGTCGTTGCTGGCTTCAAGCGCGTCCGCCAGCCGCTGCTGGAGCACGCGGACCGGGGACAGGTCGCGCACCGAGACGACCCACAGCGGCCGGCCGCCTTCCATCTCCCGGAAGAACGACCCGGCGACCTCGCCGACGAACTCGCTGCCGTCCGCCCGGCGCAGCCGGCACTCGGCCGAATGGGGATCGAGGATGCCGGCCCGCGCGCGGGCCCGCTGCCGCTCCAGCCCCGGAACCTCGCCGGGCGCCACGATCGCCTCCAGCGCCGTCCCGGCCAGCCCGCCGATGGGATGGCCGAGCAGCCGCTCGAGATGGGGATTGGCGATCAGGATGCGGCCGGTCTCGGCATCGGCCAGCAGGATGCCGGCGTTGGCGGTCTCGAACACCGCCGCGAGCCTGCGGTCGGTAGGGCGCAGCACGAGTTCCGTGTGCCGCCGGCCGGGAAGCTCGAGCAGCGTCGCGAAGATGCGTACGGGTCCACCGCCGATACGGGCCGGGACGAGGATCGTACGGCACCAAGTCTCGCCCCGGCGCGGCGTACGCGTGCCCTCGAACTCGACCGCGGTCCCCGAAGCGGCGCAGCGCCGGCACCCCGCCTCGAGCGCCTCGGCCTCCTCGGGCGGCAGGAATTCCGCCGGCGTCAGGCCGACGACGGCCTCCAGGCCGGTCAGGCGCCCGTGGCGCGCATTGGCGGCCAGCACGACGAAGCCGCGGCCGGTGGCCTCGAGCGCGAAGGCGGCGGCGCCGTTCGTCTCCAGCAGTGCCCGGAGGTCGTCGCCGGCCGGCACCATCGGGCGCGTCTCCCGGCCGCGCGCCGGGTCAGGCGTTGGCCGTGTTCCCGCTGCCGTTGCCGGGCGTACGCTCCTGATCGCTCTTCTGGGCCTGGGCCTGGGCGAGCTGGCGCCGGTACAGGTCGGCGAAGTCGATCGGGTTCACCATCAGCGGCGGGAAGCCGCCGTCGCGGGTCGCCTCGGCCATGATCGCGCGCGCGAAGGGGAACAGCATGCGCGGCGCCTCGATCATCAGCACCGGGCTCAGGTGCTCCTTCGGCACGCCCTGCAGCGTGAACAGGCCGCCATAGGCGAGGTCGACGATGAAATAGGTCTTCTCGTTGGCGGTGGCCTCCGCGCGCAGGTGCAGCACCACCTCGAAGACGTTCTCGGCCAGCGCCTGGGGGCGCACGTTGACCGAGATCGACACCTGGGGCTGCGGCTGGTTCGGCAGCAGGACCTGCGGCGCGTTCGGGCTCTCGAAGGACAGGTCCTTCACGTATTGCGCGTTGACCATGATCGGCAGCGCGTTCGGGCGGCCGCTCGCCGCGCCTTCGGTCGGGGTGTTGCCGTCTTTGGCCTGGTCGGACATGGGAGAACTCCTGTGGAACCGGTGGCCCGTGGCTACCACGGATCGCCGTCCTCCGACAACGATCCAGGCGCCGCGTCAACGGTCCCCGTCATGGGCGGTCCAATCATAGGCGACGATCTCGCAATTCGTGACCTCGCGTCCGGTCAATGCCCGAATGAACCCCCAGTGGGAGACGACGAGGACCGCGTGCCGGTCGTCCGTCCCGGCCATCAGCGTCCGGAACTCCTCGGCCCGCACCCGCAGGGCGGTCTCCGGCTCCTCCAGTTCCGGCCACCATCGTTCCGGCAGGTGCGACAGGTCGAGTGCCGGCCAGGCCAGCGCCAGCTCGCGGGTCGGCGTGCCGATGTCGCAGGACAGCGCGGCGCGCTCGCCCACCAGCGGGTCGATGGTGATCGGCAGCTCCAGCATCTCGGCCACGATCGAGGCTGTCTGGAGCGCGCGGGTGTAGGGGCTGGAGACGATCCGCCGCAAGCCGCGCCCGGCCAGGCGGGACGCCGCCGCCAGCGCCTGGGCCTGGCCGGTCTCGGTCAGGGGTGCGTCGGGGATCTCGGGGTCGATGCGGGTCCGGTTGAAGGCGGCGTTGAAGTGGCTCTGGCCGTGGCGGAGCAGGATCATCGGTCGGTCCCCGGGGGTTTCGGCGCGCCGGGAGGCCGCCAGCGGCTGTCGGGAGGAGGGAGGTCCTCGGGTGGCTCGGAGGGAGGCGGGGCCGGGGGCGGGCGGTCGTCGACCTCGCTGAAGTCGCCGTCGATGACGCCTGGACCCCCGGGGGGACCTCCGGGGCCGCCGCGCCGCGCCCGGGGCTGCACCTCGGCGCCGTCGACGAACACGCGCAGGCGGTCGCCGCGCGACAGCCGGTGCACCAGGAACCCGCGCAGCCGCTCGCGCAGCGGCGGAAGGAACAGCAGCAGGCCCAGCGTGTCGGTGACGAAGCCCGGCGTCAGCAGGAGGACGCCCGCGACGATCAGGCACAGCCCGTCGAAGACCTCGCGGACCGGCAGCTCGTTGCGCGCGAGGCTTTCCCGGGCGCGCCGCATCACCGCGAAGCCCTGGGCCCGCAGCAGCGCGGTGCCGGCGAAGGCGGTCAGCAGCACGAGCGCGATGGTCGGCCACAGGCCGATGGCGCCGCCGACCTGGATGAAGACCGCGATCTCGAGGATCGGAACGATCAGAAGTGCCAGGAGAAGATACATGCCGATCCTTGCTCTTTGGGCAGCAAACCCCTATCTGTGAAGGCATCGTTCCGGTCGGATCAAGGCCCGGCGCAGCACCATGGGCGCTTTTCCCACGGTATGGGCAGCACGTTACAGGTAGTACGTGCCCTCCCGCCGGTCCAGGGCGAACCCACCGCGATGAGGCTCCGACGGGGCGGGATCACAAAATGGGCGACGGCGTGCAGTTCATAGACATCCTAATCCTTGCCATGATCGCGGCCTTCCTGGTCTACCGGCTGCGCAGCGTGCTGGGCCGCCGGCACGGTGAGGAACGTCAGCGTCCGAACCCGTACGCCCAGCAGCCCGGGCCCCGCGGCCGCGAGGCGCCGGACAACGTCGTCAAGATGCCGGAGCCGCGCCGGGTCGAGGCGCGCGCCCCGACCCCCGGCGAGCCGATACCGCTCGCCGCCGCGATCGACACGATCCGGGCCGCGGATCCCAACTTCGACGAGAAGCAGTTCGTCCAGGGCGCGCGCGCCGCGTTCGAGATGATCGTGGCGGCCTTCGCCCGCGGCGACACCGACACCCTGCGCCCGCTGCTGAGCGACGACGTCTACCGCAACTTCGCCAAGGCGATCGCCGAGCGGGCGGAGCGCGGCGAGACGCTCGAGACGCGGATCGAGACCATCCAGGACGCCGACATCGTCGAGGCGACCCTCGACGGGCGGAACGCGATGGTCGGGGTCAGGTTCGTCTCCGACCAGATCAACGTGACGCGGGCCGCCGACGGCTCGGTCGTCGACGGCGACCCGGACCGCACGCTGGAAGTGATCGACATCTGGACTTTCGCGCGCGACACCCGCTCGCGCGATCCCAACTGGTTCCTGGTCGAGACCCGCGTCCCGTCGTGAGGCCCGCCGTGAGGCCCGTCATGGAGGCGGTCTCGGGAGTGGGGCGTTGGGCGCCGCGCGCGCTCCTCGCGGTCGCCCTGCTGGCCGGGCTCGCCGCCTGCTCGCCGCACGCGCCCTCGCCGCCGCCGGCCCCGCCCGAAGCGTCCCGCCTTCTGCTGGAGCCGGCCGGCTTCGCCGAGCTGCCGGGCTGGGCGCTCGACGACCACGCCGCGGCACTCGGGGCGCTGGACCGCTCCTGCCGCCGGCTCGCGACGCTGCCGCCCGGCCGCGCACTCGGCGTCGCCGGGACCGTCGCGGACTGGCAGGCGCCGTGCGCGGCCCTTGCCGGGGTGCCCCGGGGCGACGGGGCCGCGGCGCGCGCCTATTTCGAAACCTGGTTCCGGCCCTGGGCGGCCACGGACGGCGAGGGCAAGGCGGACGGGCTGTTCACCGGCTACTACGAGCCGGAGCTGCGCGGCGCGCTGGCGCCTGACGCGCGCTACCGGGTCCCGCTCTATCGCCGCCCCGCCGACCTCGTGATGGTCGATCTCGGCGAGTTCCGCGACACGATGAAGGGCGAGCGCATCGCCGGGCGCGTCGTCGAGGGAAGGCTGAAGCCGTTCGAGGACCGCGCGCGCATCGAAGCCGGGGCGCTCGCGGGGAAGGGGTTGGAGCTGGCCTGGGTCGACGACCCCGTCGATGCCTTCTTCCTCCACATCCAGGGCTCCGGCCGGGTCGTGCTCGAGGACGGGCGGGCGCTGCGGGTCGGCTACGACGGCCAGAACGGGCATCCCTACACCGCGATCGGCCGGGAGCTGGTCGCCCGCGGCGCGTTGCGGCTGGAAGACGTCACGATGCAGTCGATCCGGGCCTGGCTCGCCGACAACCCCGCCGAAGCCGCGGCGGTGATGAACCGCAACCCGTCCTTCGTGTTCTTCCGCGCGCTCGACGGCGAGGGGCCGCTCGGCGCCCAGGGCGTGGCCCTGACGCCGGGCCGCAGCATCGCGGTCGATCCCGGCTTCGTCCCCTACGGCGTGCCGGTGTGGCTCGACGTCGAGGACCCGGTCGCCCCGGGCGGCAGGCTGCGCCGGCTCGCGGTCGCGCAGGACACCGGCGGCGCCATCCGCGGCCCCGTGCGCGGTGACCTGTTCTGGGGCCATGGCGACGATGCCGAGCACCGGGCGGGCGTGATGAAGAGCCGGGGGAGCTGGCACCTGCTGCTGCCGCGGACGGTGGCGCCGCCCGCGCCCGGGGCGTGAGGCGTCTTCCCTTCCGCCGCGGTCGGGTGGTATGACCAATCGGCGCTTTCGGGAGTTCTGAACCAATGGCCGACACGCCCCCCGCGCAGCCCAGGGTCGGGCTGTTCGTCACCTGTCTCGTCGACATCTTCCGGCCGACGGTCGGCTTCGCCGCCGTGAACCTCCTGGAGAAGGCGGGCTGCCGGGTCGAGGTGCCGCGCGCCCAGACCTGCTGCGGCCAGCCCGCCTACAATCTCGGCGACAGGGCCGACGCGGCCGACCTCGCCAAGCGGGTGATCGCGGCGTTCGAGGGGTTCGACTACGTCGTGGCGCCGTCGGGCTCCTGCGCCGGCATGATCAAGGAGCACTATGCCGAGCTGCTGAAGGACGACCCGGACTGGGGCCCGCGCGCCCATCGGCTGCGCCACCGGACCTGGGAACTGGTGTCCTTCCTGGTCGACGTGATGGGGATGGAGAGGGTCGAGGCCGCCTACCAGGGCACGGTCACCTACCACGACAGCTGCTCGGGCCTGCGCGAGCTCGGCGTCAGGGAGCAGCCGCGCCGGCTGCTCGGCACGGTCGGCGGGCTGAGCCTGCGCGAGCTGCCGGACGCCGAGGTGTGCTGCGGCTTCGGTGGCACCTTCTGCGTCAAGTATCCCGAGATCTCGAACCGCATGGTCGAGGACAAGGCCGAGAAGATCGAGGCCACCGGCGCGGACATGCTGCTCGCCGGCGACATGGGGTGCCTGCTGAACATGGCGGGCAAGCTGAAGCGCCGCGGCTCGCGCGTGCAGGTCCGCCACGTCGCGGAGGTGCTGGCCGGGGTCGCGGGCGAGGCGGCGCCGATCGGCGAGGCCGCCGTCCGGAAAGGGTGAGGCGATGGAGAGCACCAGCCACGCGTTCAAGGACAACGTCCACGAGGCCCTGCGGGACGAGCGCCTGCAGCGCGCGCTCGGCAAGATGAAGGTCGGCTTCCAGGGCAACCGGCGCCGGGCGATCGAGCGCCTGCCGGAGTTCGAGGCGCTGCGCGACGAGGGCCGGGCGATCAAGGACCACGTGCTCGAGCACCTGGACTTCTACCTGGAACGCTTCGAGAGCCGCGTCGTCGAGGCCGGCGGCCACGTCCACTGGTGCCGCACGGCGGCCGAGGCGCGCGAGACGATCGCGCGGATCTGCCGCGACGCGGGCGCGCGCACGGTCACCAAGGGCAAGTCGATGGTCGCCGAGGAGATCGCGATCAACGACCACCTGGAGCGGGAAGGGTTCGAGCCGATCGAGACCGATCTCGGCGAGTACATCATCCAGCTCCGCCGCGAGCCGCCGAGCCACATCATCGCGCCGGCCGTCCACCTCTCGAAGGAGGACGTCGCCGAGGCCTTCTACGCCGCGCACCGCGACCTCGACCCGGAACGCTCGCTCGTCGAGCCGACGGCGCTGATCTCCGAAGCGCGCGCGATGCTGCGCCAGAAGTTCCAGCAGGCCGACGTCGGCATCACCGGCGCCAACTTCCTGATCGCCGAGACCGGCTCGACGGTGATCGTGACCAACGAGGGCAACGGCGACCTGACCCAGACGCTGCCGCGCGTGCACGTCGTGCTGGCGAGCCTGGAGAAGGTGGTGCCGACGCTGGAGGACGCCTCCACGATCCTGCGCCTGCTGGCGCGCTCGGCGACCGGGCAGGAGTTCTCCGCCTATACGACCTTCTCGACCGGGCCGCGGCGGCCCGGCGACCCGGACGGCCCGCAGGAGTTCCACGTCGTCCTCCTCGACAACGGGCGCACGGCGATGCTCGGCACCGAGTTCCAGGAGATGCTGCGCTGCATCCGCTGCGGCGCCTGCATGAACCACTGCCCGGTCTACGCCTCGGTCGGCGGCCATGCCTATGGCTGGGTCTATCCAGGCCCGATGGGGGCGGTCCTGACACCGTCGCTGATCGGGGTGGATGCCGCAGGGCACCTGCCGAACGCGTCCACCTTCTGCGGACGCTGCGAGAGCGTGTGCCCGATGCGCATTCCGCTGCCGAAGATGATGCGCCACTGGCGCGAGAAGGAGTACGCGGCCGGGCTGACGCCGGCGACCCAGCGCTGGGGCCTCGGTTTCTGGGCTTGGTTCGCGCGCCGCCCCGGCCTCTACCATCTCGGCACGCGGCTCGCTGCGGGCCTGCTCGGCCGGCTCGGCCGCAGGCAGGGGCGGCTGCGCCGGCTGCCGCTCGCCGGCGGCTGGACCGACTGGCGCGACATGCCGGCGCCGGAGGGCAGGACGTTCCAGCAGCTCTGGGCCGAGCGCCGGGAGAGCGCGCGGCGGGAGGACGCACGATGAGCGAGGCGCGCGACCGGATCCTCGGCTCGATCCGCACCTCCCTGAAGCGCGGCCCTCTCGACGGCGAGAGGCTCGCCGCGGCCGAGGACCGGCTGGCCGCGCACCGCCGCAACCTGATGCCGTCCCGCGCGCGGGCCGCCGGCGAGGAGGGGATAGAGCTGTTCGTGCGCATGGCGACCGAGGTCGCCGCAACGGTCGAGAGGCTCGCAACCCCGCAGGACGTCCCGGACGCGGTCGCCGCCTATCTGGCGCAGCATAATCTCCCGGCCGAGCTGCGCGTGGCGCCCGATCCGGAGCTGGACGCCGTGCCCTGGGAGCGGCGGCCGACGCTCACGGTCGGGCGCGGCCGGGCCGAGGACAGGGACGCGACCAGCGTCACCGGGGCGGTCGCCGGCGTCGCCGAGACCGGGACGCTGGTGATGGCGAGCGGCCCCGCGCATCCGACGACGTTGAATCTGATGCCCGATACCCACATTGTGGTGCTGCGCACGGACCGGATCGTCGGCAGCTACGAGGATGCCTGGGACGTGCTGAGGGCGCGCGGCGCGCTGTCGCGCACCGTCAATTTCATCACCGGCCCGTCGCGTACCGGCGACATCGAGCAGACGATCCAGCTCGGCGCGCACGGCCCCCGGCGCCTGCACATCCTCCTGGTGGACGGCGGCGACGGGGACGGGGCCTCCGCCTGACCGGCGGAGCGCGGCCGGCCGACCGGAGAGGCAAGCATGAGCCGCCGCCGCCAGGCGACACCGGACGAACTGCGCCTGTGGCGCGAGGTGGTGCGCGACGCCGAGCCGCTGCCCGGCCGCGCGGCCGCGTCCGATGCCCCGTCCGACCCCGCGCCTGTGCCGCCGGCCGCGGTCGCGGTGCCCGCGGCGCAGGTCGCCGCCGGGGCCATCGCGCCGCGCGTCCGCACCCGCGTTGCCCGGCCGGCGCTGCCGCCGCTCGCCCCCGACGGCACGCCGGGGGTCGACCGGCGCACCGACGACCGGCTGCGCCGCGGACGCTTCGAGATCGAGGGGCGGCTCGACCTCCACGGCATGACCCAGACCCAGGCGCATGACGCGCTGTTCGGCTTCGTGCGCCGGAACTGGCACGAGGGGCGGCGGGTGCTGCTGGTGATCACCGGCAAGGGTTCGGGCGGGGAGGGGATGGGCGTGTTGCGCGCGGCCGTGCCGCGCTGGCTCGGCGAGCCGGGACTGCGCGCGATGGTGGTCGCGATCCACCGCGCCCAGCCGCGCCACGGCGGCGACGGCGCGCTCTACCTGCTGCTGAAGCGCAAGCGGGACCTGCGATGACCCCGTTCGGCACGAGGATGCGCGCGCTTCGGGCCGAGCGCGGCGTGACGCTGAAGCAGATGGCCGAGGGCCTGAACATCTCCTCCGCCTATCTCTCCGCCCTCGAGCACGGGCGGCGCGGCCAGCCCTCGACGCAGCTCGTGCGCCAGATCTGCGCCTATTTCGGCCTGTTCTGGGACGACGCCGAAGCCCTGGAGCGGGTGGCGGAACTGAGCCATCCGCGCATCGTCGTCGACACCGCCGGCCTGAGCCCCGGGGCGACCGAGCTGGCCAACCAGCTCGCGGCCAGCATCCGCCGCCTGGACGAAGCCACCATCGAGCACCTGCTGGCCGTCCTGCGCGAACGGGCCTGAGGAATGGCCGTCCACCTGCGGGAGGCGGCCCTTACGGCCCGGCCATCGCGCTCGCCATGACCGGTCCGGTCCGGACCAGAGCGAGCGCATGGGCGAGCTGGCGGTCGTCGGAGCCGGTTCCGCGGTCCGGCGGAACCTCGACGTCCGGCTCGATGCCGACGGCGTGGATCGAGCGGCCGGACGGCGTGTAGTAGCGCGCCGTCGTCAGCTTCACCGCGCCCCAGTCGCCCAGGCTGGCGACGGTCTGGACCGAGCCCTTGCCGAAGGACCGCGTCCCCAGCACGATCGCCCGCCCGTGGTCCTGGAGCGCGCCGGTCACGATCTCCGACGATGAGGCGGAGCCGCCGTTGATCAGCACCGCGAGCGGTAGCCCGTGGGAGATGTCGCCGGGCTGCGCCTCGTGGACGCGCGGCGCGGCGTCGCGCGCGCGGATCGAGACGATGGTGCCCGCCTCGAGGAAGCTGTCGGCGACCGATACCGCTTGGCGCACGAGGCCGCCGGGGTTGTCCCGCAGGTCGAGCACGTAGCCGTCGGGCAGACGGCCGCCGAGTTCGGCGCCGATCGCGGCGACCGCCTTGTCCAGCCCGCGCTGCGCCTGCGCGTCGAAGGAATGGATGCGGATGTAGCCGACCGTGCCCTCGACCCGATGGGTCACCGAGGAGGCCCGGACCACCGCGCGCGTCAGGGTCACGTCGAAGCTGCCGGGCGCGCCGGGACCGTCGCGAAGGACCGTGAGCGTGACCCGGGTCCCGACCTGCCCGCGGATGCGCCGGGTCGTCTCGGCGAGACCGGCGTCTCCGACCGGCTCGCCGTCGATGCGGGTGACGAGGTCGCCGCCGCGCAACCCGGCCCGGGCCGCCGGGCCGCCGTCGATCGGGGCCAGGATGCGCAGCCCGCCCTCGTCCGGCGCCACCTTGATGCCGATGCCGCCGAACTTCCCGCTGGTGCGCTCCTGCTGGGCCTGCGCCGCCGCCTGGTCCAGGAAGACCGAATGGGGGTCGAGCGACGCCAGCATTCCCTCGATCGCGGCTTCGACCAGGCGTTCGCCCGGAACCGCGTCGACATAGTCCGCATGCACGCGGCGAAGCACCTGCTCGAAACGCGCGGCCAGACGCTCCATCTCGGGTTCCGTCGCCGCGGGCGCCGTGGCGGCGGCGGCGGTGCTCGAAAGAGCGGTGGCCATCAACATCGCGATCCCGGTCGTTCTCATGGCTCGGCACCTTCCCGTCATGGCTCGTCCGGAGACCAGCATGGGAGGTGGGGCGTTCGGGCCGCTGTGGCCGGGGCCACAGGACGGGAAGGAAAACTAGCGCTCCTCGCTGACGAGGATGCATTCGACCGCTTCGACGTCGCCGCGCTCGACCTCGAACTGCTGGGCCGGGCGGTAGCGCTCCAGGCGGATCGTCGTCGGACCGGCGCCGACGAAGACGGCGACCAGGAAACGGCCGTCGCCGCGCACCACGACCGGCGCGCCCGGCTGCGGGGCGCGGAAGGGATGCACGAACAGGAGCTGGTTCGGCCCGTATTTCGGCCACAGCGAGCCGTCCGGCATGCGCACCGCATAGGCGCCCCGCACGCGGGCCAGCGGGGCCGGGCACCAGACCCGTTCCGGGGCGCGGGCGGGATCGACGAAGACGCCCACGCCGTCGGGCAGTCCCCACTGCCCGAGGCCGCACAGGGGCAGGGTCCGCTCCGCCGGCGGCATCGGGTCCTCGACCCCGCCGCGCTCGGCCGGCGGCGTTTCCGCCGGCCGGCTGCCGGTGCGCAGCGAGAACAGGGCCGGCTCGCCCAGCAGGTCCTCCGGCGCGACGTCGAGCGCCGCCGCCAGGCGGCCCTGCCACGGCCGGGTCAGGCGCCGCTGGCCGTTCTCCAGCCGGCTGAGCTGCGATTTCGTGCAGCCGATGCGCGTGGCCAGATCGTCCTGGGACATGCCGCGGGCCTGCCGGATCTCCGCGATCCGGTTCGGGGTGGGCCGCTCCTCGCCCCGGGGAGCGAGCCGGAAGGTTGCCAGTGTTGCCACGGGGGCGTCCGGATTCCGTCAACTGTTGCCAGGACTTTCAACAGTTGAAGCCACGTGACGGCGCCCGATGCATGCGGAAATCGGTGGTAATCCGACGGCGCCTGGGCAGGAGCCGGGCCGGGCCGACGAGCATCAAGTCCCCGACTGTATTCGTAGCCGGAAACGCAACTCGCGGCGCCATGTTGATTCGCGCTGCCCCGGTAACGGCGAGTTTCCGGCGGCGGGTTGCCAGAATGTTGACAGCGGGAGCAAAGAATGGCCGCGCCCCGTCCGGCTTGGAAAGGTTACCTGAAACTGAGCCTGGTGTCGTGCCCGGTCCGCCTGTACACGGCGACTTCCGGCTCGTCCAAGATCCGCTTCAACCAGCTCAATTCGAAGACGAACAACCGCGTCCGGCAGAAGCTCGTCGATGCCGGCACCGGCGAGCCGGTGGAACGGTCCGACATCGTGCGCGGATACCAGTTCGACGAGGACCGCTACGTCGTCCTCACCGACGACGATCTGGAGAAGCTGGAGGTCGAGAGCACCAAGACCATCAACCTCGAACGCTTCGTCTCGTCCGGGGAGATCGACTGCCTCCACTACGACCAGCCCTATTTCCTCGCCCCGGACGGCGCGATCGGGCAGGAGCCGTTCCGCGTCATCCGCGAGGCGCTGAGCCGCGAGGGGAAGGTCGGCCTCGGCCGCGTGGTGCTGGCGGACCGCGAGCGGCTGGTGGCGTTGCGGCCCTACCGCGACGGCATCCTGGTCAGCACCCTGCGCACGGCCGACGAGTTGAAGAGCCCGACCGCCTATTTCGAGGATATCGAGGAGGGCGAACTCGATGAGGACCTGGTGGCGCTCGCGGCGCGCA
The DNA here is from genome assembly GCF_035998295.1 of Arenibaculum sp. Taxonomy (NCBI): domain Bacteria; kingdom Pseudomonadati; phylum Pseudomonadota; class Alphaproteobacteria; order Rhodospirillales; family Azospirillaceae; genus Arenibaculum; species Arenibaculum sp. The sequence goes on from NZ_DASYHS010000086.1 coordinate 25,701, forward strand.
TGATCGAGGCGAAGGCGGGCGAGTTCGATCCCGAAGCCGTCAAGGACGAGTACCAGGAAGCCCTGCGCGCCATCGTCGAGGCCAAGGTCGCCGGCGCCGAACCGGCGGTCGCGAAGCCCCGCGGCGGCGGCAACGTCGTCAACCTGATGGAGGCGCTGCGCAAGTCGCTGGAACAGGAGGGGATAGCGGCCAAGCCCGCCGCCCCCGCCCGCAAGGCGCCGCCGGGGCGGGCCGCCGGTACGAAGAAGACGGCCGGCAAGCCGACCGCCCAGCCGGCCGACAAGCCGACCGACCAGCCGAAGAGGGCATCCGGTGGACGGCGCAAGTGACCCGATCGGCGAGGGCACCGGGGTCGTGATCCTCGGCGGCCTCGTCACCATCGGCCCGGAGCGCGTGCGCCGCGAGTTGGAACGGCGCGGGGCGGTGCTGCGGCGGCGCGTCTCCGGACGGACCGGCGTCGTCGTGATCGGGCGCCGCGCCGTCCGGCTGCTCGGCACCCAGCGCTGGGACGCGCTGCTCGCCGGCGCGCGGGCGGGCCGGGCGAGGGTGCTCGGCGAGGGCGCGTTCCTGCGCGCCCTCGGCCTGGCCGGGGAGATCCCGGAGGCGGGCGGGCGGCTCAGTGCCGAGGAAGTCCGCCGCGCCGGCCGGCTCGACCGCAGGACCCTGGAAGCGCTGGTGCTGTTCGACGTGCTCGTCCCGGTCGACGGCTCGTTCGCCTTCGCCGACGCGCTGCTCGCCCGCGACGTCGGCCGCATGCTCCACGAGGGGGTGGCGCTCGCGAGCGTCGTCGGCCCGCTCGCCCGGCTGCGCTCGGCGCTGCGGACCGGGCCGTCCGCCGCGCGCCTGGTGATGGATGCCGGCGACGGGCTGCTGCTGCGCATCGGCGGCCGTGCCGCGACGCTCGCGGGGCAGTTCATCCTGGACCTGCCCGGCAGCCGGCCGCGCAACCGGCACGCCGCCGAACTGCTGGAGGAGGGGGAGGAGGCGGAGTACGCCGGCGACCCCGCCGCGGCCGAGCGCTGCTACCGTGCCGCCGCCGCCGCGAGCCCGCGCGACCCGGCGCCCCAGTTCAGCCTCGCCAACCTGCTGGTCCGCCTGGGACGCGGCGCCGAGGCCCGCGCGCGCTACGACCGGGCCGGCCGGCTCGACCCCGGTTTCGCCGAGGCCTGGTACAACCGCGCGCTGTGCCTGCTCGACGCGGGGCGCGACGTAGAGGCCGAGCGCGACCTGTCGCGGGCGCTGTGCGGCGACCCGGCCTTCGCCGACGCCCTGTTCCGCCTGGCGATGCTGCTGCTGGGCCAGGGACGCCGGGAGCGGGCGTGCATCCTGTTCGAGCGCTACCTGCGGCTCCAGCCCCACGAGCCCTGGCGCGGCGTCGCCCGGCGGGCGATCCAGCTCTGCCGCATGGAACGCCTGCGGGAGGCCGGTGCGCCATGACCGACCCGCTGGCGACCTATCGGGCGAAGCGCGATTTCGCGAGGACCCCGGAACCGGTCGGCGGGGCGGCCGGTCCTTCCGGCGACGCCTTCGTCGTCCAGAAGCATGCGGCCCGCCGCCTGCACTACGACCTGCGCCTGGAACTCGACGGTGTCCTGAAGAGCTGGGCGGTCGCCAAGGGGCCCAGCCTGATCGCCGGCGAGAAGCGCCTGGCCGTGCGCACGGAGGACCACCCCCTCGACTACGGCGGTTTCGAAGGCGTGATCCCCAAGGGGGCTTATGGGGGCGGCACCGTCCTGCTCTGGGACCGCGGGCGCTGGGTCCCCGAGGGCGATCCGCGCGCAGCACTGGAGGCCGGCCGCCTGACCTTCCGGCTGGAGGGCGAGAAGCTGGGCGGGACCTGGCACCTCGTGCGCACCCGCCGCGGCGGCGCGCGGCAGGAACACTGGCTGCTGATCAAGGCCAGGGATGCCGCCGCCCGCGCGGCCGACGGGCCCGACATCCTGGACGAAGCGCCCCTGTCGGTCGCGAGCGGCCGCGACCTCGACGCGATCGCAGCACCCGGCGACCCGCCGCCGGACTTCGTCGAGCCGATGCTGGCCGCGACCGCGGCCCAGGCCCCGGACGGCCCGGACTGGGTGCACGAGATCAAGCACGACGGCTACCGCGTCCAGGCCCGGATCGAGGGCGGTTCGGTGCGCCTGCTGACCCGGCGCGGCCTCGACTGGACCCGGCGCTTCGCCTCGGTCGCGCGCGCCATGGGCAAGCTCCCCGTCCGCGCCGCGCTGGTCGACGGCGAGGTGGTGATGGAGGGGCCCGACGGGGCGTCCGACTTCGGCCGCCTCCAGGAGGCGCTGGCCGCCGGCCGGTCCGAGGGCATGGCCTACTACGCCTTCGACCTGCTGCATCTCGACGGACGCGACCTGCGGCGCCTGCCGCTGCTGGAGCGCAAGGAGGCGTTGCGCGGCCTGCTGGACCACGGGGGCGGGGACACCCGCCTGCGCTATTCGGAACATCTGGAGACCGCCGGCGAGGCCACGCGCCGCCATGCCTGCCGCCTCGGCCTCGAGGGGATCGTCTCCAAGCGGCGCGACGCGCCCTACCGGTCCGGCCGGTCGGAGGCGTGGGTGAAGAGCAAATGCGCGTTGCGCGACACGTTCGCGGTCGGCGGCTTCACCGTGAACGGCGGCCGGCTCGGCTCGCTGGTGCTCGGCTACCTGGACGGGGACGTCTGGCGCCATGCGGGCCGGGTCGGCAGCGGGTTCTCGCACGATGCGGCCGAAGCGCTGCGCGTGCGCCTGGACCGGCTGCGCGCCGAGCGTCCCGTCTTCGAGGGTGCCGGCGGGGCGGAGGACCGGGGCGTCGTCTGGGTCCGGCCGGAACTCGTCGCCGACGTCGAATACCGGGGCTGGACGCGCGAGCGGCGCCTGCGCCAGGCGAGCTTCAAGGGCCTGCGCGAGGACCGGCAGCCGGAGGACGCGGTGCTGGATGCGCCGCCGCGAGCGCCCCGCTCCCCCGCCCGCTCCCCCGCCCGCCCCGCTGCCCGCCTCACCAACCCCGACCGCGTGCTGTGGCCGGACAGCGGCCTGACCAAGCGCGACCTCGCCGACTACCTGCTCGAGGTGGCGCCCCTGCTGCTGCCCCATGTCGCCGGCCGGCCGCTCAGCCTCGTGCGCTGCCCGTCCGGTATCGGCGAGCCCTGCTTCTTCCAGAAGCACCGCATGCCGGGGCTGCCGGGAGGCGTGCGGCTGGCCGAGGTCGAGGGGGAGGACGAGCCCCTGCTCGCGGTCGAGGACGCCGAAGGGCTGGCCGGCCTCGCCCAGATGGGCGTGATCGAGATCCATCCCTGGGGCTCGCGCCTGGAAGCGCCCGACCGTCCGGACCGCCTGACCTTCGACCTCGATCCCGGCGAGGGAGTGGACTGGTCCGCGACATGCGCGGCCGCCCTCGACATCCGCGACCGGCTGGCGGCGATCGGGCTCGACAGCGTCGCCAAGACGACCGGGGGCAAGGGCCTGCACGTCGTGGTGCCGCTGGAGCCGCTGGCCGGCTGGGAGGAGGCGAAGGCCTTCGCCCAAGGCTTCGCCCGCGACCTCGCCCGGTCCGACCCCCGTTTCACCGCGCGCATGGCGAAGTCGGCGCGGCCGGGCCGCATCTTCATCGACTATCTCCGCAACGCGCGCGGCGCCACGGCCGTCGCCGCCTTCTCGCCCCGGGCGCGCCCCGGCGCCCCGGTATCGGTCCCCCTCGCCTGGGAGGAGGTGGAGGCTGGCCTGCGCCCGGACCGGTTCACGATCCGCACGCTGCACCGGCGCATCGGTTCCGGCGCCGACCCCTGGGCCGGCCGGCTGGAGCGGCGCCAGCGGCTGCCCCGCTAACGCGAATGCTCCTTTCCGTTCGGCCGTCCCGGCTCCTACGATCCCACCCGGGGCCTCGAAGATGAACCTCGGGAAGGGAGCCGGTCATGTCCGTCGAGCAGGAAGTCGCCAGGCACTACACCCACGGCGCGCTGGAGCGGGCCATCCTCGATGCCCTCGCGGCGAGCGGAAAGGACGTCGACGGGCTGTCGGCGGCCGATCTCTCCGCCGCGGACGAGTTCCATCTCGGCTGGCGGGCCGCGACGCTCGAACTGGCGAAGGATCTCGACCTCCAGCCCGGCATGCACGTCCTCGACGTCGGCTCGGGCATCGGCGGCCCGGCGCGCACCTTCGCCGAGATGCACGGATGCCGGGTCACCGGCATCGACCTGACGCAGGAGTTCGTGGATGTCGCGAACGCCCTGACGCGCCGCTGCGGCCTGGCCGACCTCGTCTCGTTCCGCCAGGTGAGTGCGCTCTCGCTGCCCTTCGCCGACGGCAGCTTCGATGCCGCCACCCTGATCCATGTCGGCATGAACGTGGAGGACAAGGCGGCGCTCTTCGCCGAGGTGCGGCGCGCGCTGAAGCCCGGGGCGCGCTTCGCCGTCTACGACGTCGTCCGCCTGGCGGACGGCGACCTGCCCTACCCCATGCCCTGGGCGGCGACCGCCGGGACCAGCTTCGTCGAGCCCGCGGACGCCTACAGGCGCAAGCTCGCCGCCGCCGGGTTCGAGCTCGAGGCGGAGGTCGACCGCAGCGCGCTCGCCCTCGAACTGGGGCGGGAGATGCGCGAGAAGGCCGCGAGGCAGGGCGTCCCGCCGCTCGGCCTCCACGTCCTGATGGGACCGGCCTCGCCGGAACGGCTGTCCAACGTGATGGGCGCGCTCGGCAGGGGGATCATCGGGCCGGTCGAGTTCCTCGTCCGGGCCGCGTGAGGCGGGCCGAGGCTGGATAAGGCGGGACTGCCGCCTATGCCCGGGGTACATGTCCCCCTACCCTGACGTTCGCTCCTCTTCCGGCCGTTTGACGCGGACCGGCCTGCCGGCGCTGGATATTGCTTCCACCAAGAAGAACTCCGGGAGGAAAACGATGAGGACGCGCCTCGCCTGCGGGACCCTTTGCCTTTCGCTCCTGGCCGGTGCGGCCGGGCTGCCGGCCTCGGCGGACGAGGCGGCGCTGTCGCCCGAGCTCGATGCCGTCAGGACGGCCCTGGAGAAGTACCGGGACCCGATCGCCGCCGTGCGCGACGGCTATCTCTCGACCGTGGGATGCGTCCACTACGAGGACGGCGCCATGGGGGTCCATTTCCTCAACATGGGCCTGGTCGGCCCGACCCCGGACCCCATGCGCCCGCCGATCCTGATCTACGAGCCGAGCGGCGACACGCTCGAACTGGTGGCGGTCGAATGGTTCGTTCCGCTGGCGACCGGCATCGAGAAGGCGCCGGAGCTGTTCGGCCGGACCTTCGACGGGCCGATGGAAGGCCACGAGCCGTTGATGCCGGCCGGCCTCCACCACTACGACCTGCACGCCTGGCTGTTCAGGCCCAACCCCGCCGGCGTGTTCAACACCGTCAACCCCGACGTGGACTGCTCGGGTGCCGGCAGCTACTCGCTGGCGGAAGCCCCGCCCAAGATGGTGATGCACGGCCAGTGAACGGGCCCGTGAGCGGGCCGGTGGATGGGAGGCGCGAGCCATGATCAAGGGCATGCACCACAGCGCGTACCGCTGCCGCGACTCCGAGGAGACACGCCGCTTCTACGAGGACTTCCTCGGCCTGCGGCTGGCGGAGGCGCTGGAGATCGGACAGACGAAGACCGGCCGCGCCACCCAGGCCCTGCACACCTTCTACGAACTGGGGGACGGCTCCTACCTCGCCTTCTTCGAGGTCCCGGACGGTCCCTTCGACTTCAAGCCGCAGCAC